>NZ_JAWOWF010000007.1:0-149106 GCF_033340295.1 Vibrio sp. 1401 | reverse complement strand
CTGAAACTCAGTATATTGTTTAATAATTATTCAATTTCGGACGACTTGGTTTTCTGTCCGAATTACGCAACAAAGCCCTTGTTGGCGTAAAACATGTCTTATCCATTAGATTTTTTTACTTTTCTTTAACTGGATACATTTTACCCATCAAGAACAAGCTATAGCCATTGCTCTATGAGCTTATCAAGATAATAGTCAGTATAATTGTTTTGAAGAGTAAAATTAAGATGGCAAAGATTTTTACTAAAACTTTTCTGATAAGAGCGCAAATTTTCAGATCAAAAGTATCAAAAAATGACACCAATCGATTTATAAAAGCGTGAGATCACAATTGGAAAGTGAATCTATGGAAATTTTTAATTTCAATGACCAGTAAAATCCTTGTTATATTCTGAAAATAACAAGGTTAATTTCTAAAATAATTATTGAAGTAAGATCATATTATTAAGTCAAAATTCCAGCTGGATCACATATTTCTTTTTCTCGCCACCATTGTTTATTTATATGTTCTTGATGAACGTAAAAACTTTCCCCCGGCATTGGCGTCAGCAGCGTTATATGTTCTTTTTGACAATGGGCAAGCAAATCTAAAATCGGTTCGTCCCAGCGGTGAGTAAATAGCTCGTATGTAGCCCAATGTACTGGCAACAGTTTTTTCGCATTTAAATCGCGAAACGCTTGCACGGTATGATGAGCCTGCATGTGCCCCCAGTTTTCGACCGGATAACCTTGGCCTTTCACATCGGCAGCCACTTCCAAACAGGCAATGTCGATTGGTCCACATCGCTGTGCGATCTCGGAAAAGTGCGAATCGTAAGCTGAATCGCCACTAAAATAGAGCGTCTCTTCTTTGCCTTTGATGACCCAAGAAGCCCACAGGGTCGCGTTTTTATCGAAATAAGTACGACCCGAATTATGGTTAGCAGGCGTACAAATCAGTTCGATTCCAGCATAGTGCACGCTATCCCACCAATCGAATTCCACGATGTTGTCTGCGTAAACGCCCCACTTTATCAGATGCTTGCCAACCCCTAAGGGTACATAAAACGTCACGGGTTTATCGGCGTAAAAACGTATGGTCGATGCTTCTAAATGGTCGTAATGATCGTGCGAAATCACAATAATTTCAGGAATCGGCAAACGATCTCTGGCATGGGTATTGGGAATATTGCGTTCAAACCACGCTTTTGCGATGAACGGAGAAGCGTAATCAAATAACGGATCGGTCAGAATTCGAATGCCATCGACCTCCACCAGCATGGTGGAATGGCCCAGCCAAGTAACGCGCATCGATTCACTTCGCTGCGCAAACTGCGTAGGTTGAATTGGGAAATGTGGCAGATGTTCGTTAGGACTCAATGGCGTTCTACCACCAAGATAGCTCCAACACACCTGCCAGAATGATTGCGGGCTAGGGACATTTGGCATCTCGTTTTTAACGCGGCCGTTTTCAAATTGAGGCGAGTGGTGAACACGGTGCGCCAACTGCGCATCGTAGGTTTGAGGCGGAATCAGTGAACTTGGCTTTTGTGTCTTTTGTTCACTCGTTAGGTATGTGCGCTTAAGTATCGTCTCAGACATATCGTAGTTTTGTCTCGCTTGCGAACGCTCAACAGTAGGTTTATTAAAACGTGCGTGTATGTCTATTTCGTGACCAAAATGAGGTGTAAGATGAAGATTCAGTTTCAATCAAACGTTTTCTATATTAAGGAAGCGGTTCTCAAACCTTCTGAATACTGCGTCGGTTTGAAAGGAGAAAGCTATGGTGACTTGCAGCCAATACGATTTTATTGAAATCGCCTGTATGTTTAAGCTCCCTATCGAGATCACACTAAAAAATGGTGAAACTCATCAGGGCAACGCGTTCGACACAGGCTACGACATGCAGCGACAAGAGTGCTTGTTTTTAGATATGGATGGTGAGCACACCGCCTTCCCGACTGAGCAATTAGTCGCAATGCGCGCGCTCAAAACCAATCCGCATTTTGACGAAGTGACGTTTGAGTAAACGCCCTTCTTTCACTGGCACTGTCCAATAAAAAACGCCTCTCAAGCTGACACAACTTGAGAGGCGTTCTCTTACACTATTCACCGGAACTTCATGTTATTCACGCGACCGAATGAAACCCAGCATCGGCATCATGATCACGAACATCACTCCCACAAGCTGGAAGGTGTGCACAAAGGCGACCATTTGCGATTGCTGCTGCAACATCTGTTGGTATTGGTCTAACGCAACCGGGTCGGTAATAGAAAGCCCCTGATTGGCCGCCCAGTCATGCAAGTTAGGATTATAAGGATTAATACCCTCTCCCAGCGCATGCCATTGCTGCTGACTATCACGATATTGGAACGTGGTGGCGATAGAAATACCAAACGAGCTACCAATGGTACGGAACAGATTGTAAATACTCGCCGCCGCAACAGATTGCTCTTTCGGAATCGTTAAATACGCCAAGGTGGATAGCGTCGAGAAGGTTAAACCAAGCCCCATCCCCTGAATCATACTCGGCATCACAATCCAAAATGTATCGATCTGCAGTGAGTACTGCGTCATCAAATAGCTACCAATCCCGATGCAGCTCAAGCCAAAGACTATTTTGATTCTGGGATCGAATTGCGGATTGAGCTTAATCACCAAAATCAACATCGCCGCTGACGCCAACCCACGAGGTGCCATTAATAAGCCAGTGGTTGAGACCGGATAATCCAGCAAGCTTTCCAACAGCATTGGTTGTTGAGTCGTCAGACCAAACATCGCCATCGACACCACGGCAATCATCAATGACGAGACCATAAGGTTTCGGTCTTTCAGTAGCCATAATGGCGCTATTGGACTTTTGGTTTTCCAACTGCGATAGATCCACATCACCAATCCCATTACTGCGAGCAATATCGCCGTCTGGATCATGCGTGAGTTGAGCCAGTCTTCTTCGTTCCCTTTATCCAACACAAACTGCAACGCGCCCACACCTAACGCCATGTAACCGATGATCCACCAGTCAAAGTTAGGTTTGGATTTGTTGTCGATATGGATATAGCGATAAATCAAAGAGGTACAGATCAAACCGAATGGCAAGTTGATGTAAAAAATCCAGCGCCAGTTAATGTTGTCGGTGATCACACCACCTACAACTGGGCCCAAAATAGGACCAAGCAAAATGCCGATGGAGAAAATCGCCATCGCTTTGCCTTTTTGCTCATACGGATAAATCTGCACTAACGTCGACTGCGCCAATGGAATCACCGACGCGCCGAAAGCGCCTTGGATAATGCGAAATAGCACCATCTCTTCAAGAGACTGTGCTTGCCCACAAAGCGCACTGGCAATCACAAAACCGACCACGGCAACCAGCATGACTTTGCGTTCACCAAAGCGCGACACCCAGAAACTGGTCATCGGAATGAAGATCGCTTCCGCCATGCTGTAACCCGTCAGCACCCAAGTAATTTGGTCTGCCGTTGCGCCCAGCGCGCCCATCATGTGTGATAGCGACACGTTCGCAACGGTCATATCGATTAACACCATGATGGCAGAAAGCATCACGGCGACGGTGGCAATCCCCCGTTTGTCTGCCGTAATTTGGTGGCTCATTGCACGCGACTTTGCAAATCAATGGTGACTTCTGAGCTCGCACCCACGCGAAGTTGCGGCGCATCGGCCGGTACTTCTAATGCCAAACGTACAGGGAAACGCTGTTTGATTTTAACCCAGTTACCCGTTGCGTTTTCTGGTGGCATCAAGGAGAACGATGTACCACTCGCAGGCGACAGCTGCTCTACCGTTGCTTTCCACACCACGTCTGGGTACATATCAATCACCACATCCGCATGCATACCAGGTTTGATGTGAGTAAGATCGGTTTCTTTAAAGTTCGCGCGTACCCAATAGCTGTCTTTTAAAATCACAGGGAACAGCGTTTGACCCACGCTAACAACCGAGCCTACGTGCGTATTGATCTCACCGGCAATGCCATCCACTGGTGACGTAATGTCGGTGTAGCTCAAGTTCAGCTCTGCTTGCGCTAACTGTGCTGCCGCTTGTTGAACAACCGCAGCCTCTGCGCCTTCTTCACCACGGTTCGCAATGGCTTTTTCTACCGTCGCGCGCGCTTGCTCCAGGCTCGCTTGGGCATTGGCTAGTTTGTTTTTTGCCGTATCTAAATCTTGGTCCGACGCCAGTTTGCGTTTCACTAGGGAATCCGCACGTTTGTACTCTACTTGCGCTTCTGTCAGGTTAGAGCGCGCCGCATCTAAGCCCGCAACAGCTTCAGTTACCTGCTTATCGGCAACGTCATGTTGCTGGACCGCCAATTGGTATGCCGCTTTTGCTTGCTTCACTGCCAACAAATATGGGCGTGAATCTATCTTCAACAGTAGGTCACCTTTGTTAACAGATTGGAAATCTTTAACATCCACAGAAACCACTTGGCCTTTTACCTGAGGCGCTACCGACAAAATTTTTGCCCTAACGTAGGCATCTTCCGTGCTTGGGTGACTGTCTGAATACTGCCAAGACCAATACATCGCACCAAATGCGATAACACAGAGAGTAAAGAAAAGAGTTTTTACCAGCTTAGATCTGGAGGAGGAATGCTTTGCGATGTCGTCGCTCATTTATATTGTCCACTTGTTCAATTATGTGATCAGTGTAGGACTTTTCGATCTTCCGACAATAAAATGATCTGCAAGGTAAAGATCCAATTTTGCATGTTGCTAAGTGGAGTAAATGATGTGCAATCAAAACGAGGATAAAAAGAGGGGCAGTCCCCGTAACCGCCCCCAAAGTCATGCCAATAATAGTAATGTGCGTGTAACTACTGGTTTTTCTTAGAACTTGTAACCGCCGCTGATCATAAATACCCAAGGGTTAATTTTGACGTCGGTTTTTTGCTTCACTCCACCTGCTTTGTAAGTTGCTTCTGTTTCAATGTTTGCGTACCACGCAGCAGCGTTGAAGAACCATTGATCGTTGATCATGTAGTCCACACCAATATTCGCTGCTAGACCGAATGAGTCATCCAACTTAAGATCTGAAAGACCAGCGCCTTTACCCGTACTATTGAAGCCCTCATCAAAGAACATGGTGTAGTTGAGACCTGCACCCACGTATGGACGGAACTTACTTTGTGGCTCGCCAAAGTAGTACTGCACCATAAGCGTTGGTGGAAGGTGTTTGGTGTCCGCGATATCACCAAGACCTAACAAGTCTGTTGAAATATCGTGGCTGAATGGTGTTGCTGCTAGAAGCTCTAAACTGATGTTGTCTGTAAACATGTAGCCAAACGTCAAACCAAGCTGCGTATTTGAGTCAACTTCTAACTCTTCTTGAGAACCAAGAATCTTATCGCTGCTGTCGTTTGGAACGACAGACGCCGCACCAACACGAAGAACGAAGTCACCTTGTTTATGAGCGAAAACACTTGGTGACACGAGTGCAGCAACCACTGCTAGACTGCAGATTGTTTTTTTCATTTTTATTTCCTTTCGTAGGGCTTCGTTATGTCGTACCCAAAGGGGTGCCTACTAACTGATCTGAGATTTCAAGTAAACTCAGCGCCTTGAAGCACACGGGTATCTATATCTTTTTGAGCTGTGCGCAATCTAGCACATAGAAACCCTACTATTTTGATGGAAATCAATTTGTGAAAAATATAGGTTTTTTGTATGGAGAAACGCCATATTGATCAACAAATTATGCAAATAGGATACAATTCTGTAATGCAAACTGTGCGTGTGAGTTGCCATGCATACCCATAAATGCGAATCCTCTCGTTAAGGCTCGTAGCCAGCAAAAACTTTTTTCGTCCTCTACGTCTTCTATTTTCAAAAAACAACCCACTTAAAACGCTCGTTTGCCCCCTTAAAATCGCGATTTGAGGGGTTTGTAAAGCACTGAAATACAAGAAGTTATTTTTATGGAAAATCAGTCACTTGGAGTGCTAGTCTGCTCGCAGCTAAGGAGAAGACATGTTAAAAACCGATCTCATTTTTGAACGAGAAAACTTTTCTCATCACGATTTTCAGAATGCTACCTTTAAAAACTGCCACTTTTATATGTGCTGTTTCGACCATGCCGATCTGCGCGATGCTAAGTTCATCGACTGTCGCTTTATCGAATCCAAAGCGCTAGAAGGGTGTAGTTTTCGCTTCGCGAACTTAAAAGACGCTAGCTTTACGAACTGCATGTTGGCGATGAGCCTGTTTAACGGCGCAAATTGTATGGGCTTGGAGCTACGTAAGTGCGATCTCAAAGGGGCAAACTTCCAAGGTGCGAACTTTGCTAATCGCGTCAGTAACACCATGTTTTTCTGTTCTGCTTTTATTACTGGCTGCAACCTCACCTACTGTAACTTCGAGCGAGTGTTACTAGAAAAATGTGACCTCTTTGAAAACCGTTGGAACGGTGCGAACCTCGCAGGGGCAACTCTCAAAGGCTCGGATTTATCTCGCTGCGAATTCTCGCCAGAACAATGGGGAACCTTTAACGTTGAGCAATGTGATCTGACTCATGTCGAACTAGACGGGCTGGATGTGCGCCGCGTTTCTCTGTTTGGTGTTAAGATTTGTGATTGGCAACAAGAGCAATTACTTGCGCCTTTTGGACTGATCATTCTCTAAGGAAAGGCCATGAATCTTTTTAAAGACTTACCGAATAACCTCGACGAGGAAGTGTTCGAAGACCTGCTGACCCACAAAAACCTGCGTATAGAACGCATTGTCTCTACGGGGCAAACCTCGCCCGAAAGTGGCTGGTACGATCAAGAAGAACATGAATGGGTCTTGGTTCTTAAAGGAGCTGGAGAGCTGACTTTTGAATCAGATGTAGTGCAACGACTTGAGGCAGGCGATCACGTTACGATTCCAGCTCATACCAAACACAAAGTGAGCTGGACTGACCCAACGCAAGAAACCATCTGGTTGGCGGTGTTTTATCAATAAACACAAAACGATCTTAAACCAAAAAATAGGCGCTGAGTTTGCTCGATACTACTAAGCCGTCACTGGCACTGTTTGATTTTGATGGCACCATCACCCGAGAGGATATGTTTAGCCTTTTCCTCCACTATTCTGCTTATGGCCTGCGCAAACGAGTAGGAAAGGTCGCTATCATGCCATTTTATGCGCTGTACAAACTCGGAGTGTTACCCGCTCGTCTTATGCGTCCGCTCAGCAGTTTTATTGCATTTTCAGGGAAAGACGCGCAGCAAATTGAAGCGATTGGCGCTCAGTTTGCCCATGAAGTGATCCCGCTGTACTTACGGCCAGAAGCGATGGAAAGGTTGGCGTGGCATCAACACAGAGGCGATACCATTGTGGTGGTGTCGGCATCACTCAATGCATATCTCAAGCCTTGGTGTGAAGTGAACGGTTACCACTTGCTGTGCAGTGAACTGATCTCAGAACAGCCAAAACTGAGTGGCTTTTACCAGCAAGGTGATTGCAGTTTAGAAAGAAAAGTCTCGCGCGTTAGGGCCACGTTTTCGCTCGACGAGTTTGCGTCTATTTATGCCTACGGTGATACGCACGAAGACATTCCGATGCTAAAACTGGCAGACTACGCGATGCTCAACTGGAGCGAGTGGAGAGCAAGCGAATAACGATATGTGCTCTGATTTTCAAGACAACCACTCGACCAAAGTGATCGTTTTAGGCTAAAAAAACAAACCCTTCTCACATGAGAAGGGTTTTATTAATCAGGGTCCGAATAACTGGCTTAACGCCATACCCCCCATTGACCCGTTGTGCCTGGTTCCTCACCAGACGTCCACCACTGAGCGGTCCATTCTTTACCGTTGTGCGTCACCACATCACCTTGGTCGTAAACAGCCGTCTTGTCCCACAAGTTGGTTGGTTCAACTGGTGGCGGTACATCCGCTTTGATCAGTGACAACGCATAACTGAAGTCTGCGCTTGGCGCTAATACTTGGTTCGCATTCACGTTGTTACTATCGAACATGTAGTGGTTCATCTCTTGATGCCAAATGCCCACGTACCAATCGCCCGTTTGCTGCGCGTTAAATTGATCCGCAATTTCTGCCGCCCAAGTCGTCGTATTGTTTGCGCTGATTGGCAGTGAAATATCGACAATTTCATTGCCTGTCGCATTAAACGTACGGAAACGGATGGTGTCACCCGCTTCTACTGGTCCGAAACCTTGCTGAACAAAGTAGCCTAGAGATGTCAGATTATTGCCCGGTTCGGTTGGATCAACAGGGTCAGTCGGTGGCGTCGTGCCTGTTCCGTTTAACGTAATGTCACTACAGTTGTAGAAACCTTCCCCAGCGACATCAATACGCTGCCAACGAGTGTAAAGTACCGCATCGCCCGAACGATCAGCAGGGAAAGTCACCTGAATACGGTAGCGTTTTTCCGCATCAACATACACGTCACCTGCGGTGTCGATCAGCTCTAAATCACTCCAAGTAAGCGGTTTTGAATCATCATAAGTCGGCTTGGTGAGATAGAATTCCCAGTACGATGGGTTGTGCGGCGCCTTGCCGTAAAACACCAATTCAATCTGGTTGTTTGCATCTGGCGTAACATTGGTGCGCTGCCAGTTTGGAGAAGGAATGTTCAAACCTTTCTTAGCGGCATCGCCGGCAGAACACAGTTCGCCGTCACGGACTACGGCTTTAACATGCTCCATATCTCGGTAATTTGGTACGTTTGCTGCAATTTCGCTACGCTGCACAAACGGATACGCGCCAGATTCTTCAAAAGCCGCTTTACACGCTTGGTTAGGGATCTCGTTGGTCCAAAAACCACCGTCTAAATAACACGTATTCTGACGAGCACTTGGAAATTCTACCCAGCCGTGGGCGTTGACGTTAAATGAGCTCAATGCGGCAACAGCGCTTAAGCTCAAAAGAGGAAGTGTTACATGTGATTTCATCGTTCATCCTTAATTTTGCTGACTCGCCGCTCTGAAACACAAGCGGTTTAAGCAAAACTAGCAGGATGGGATTATTTAGAAGGTGAGAATAAATATGGAAATTGTAAGAGTGCCATCTGCTTTCCAGCATTTGTTGTGAACCATTCTCATACTCGACTGACTCTTTCGAGTCACTTCAAATTCATGTGCCACAAAAACTGTCACTCTCGTTTGGCTATCGCTCGTCTTTTGGTGTGTCCATCACCACCATCGTTGTGATCGACTTGACGTGTTCGCACTCACCCAACACATCAGCATGGAACGCTTTATAAGCGGCGAGATCTTGCGTCTCTACGCGTATGAGATATTCGTTAGATCCCGTAATGTTGTGACATTCCACCACCTCGTTTACAAAACGCACATGCTCTTCGAAACCCAGCTGTGCCTGCTTAGAGTGCGAGGCCAAACCAATCGACACATAAGCGACAAAACCCACGCCAAGTTGCTGATTATCCAGTACTGCTCGGTAGCCTTTGATCACGCCTTTACGCTCTAAATCTTGCACTCGGCGTAAGGTGGCAGATGGAGATAAACCAACGCGTTCCGACAGCTCTACATTGGAGATTCTTCCGTCGCGTTTAAGCACTTGCAATATTCTTTCGTCAAATCTATCCAAGATGATGTTTCATTGCTTATTTGGTTTCTAATCATCAAATAAAAGCACAATATTGACCTCATTTCTACTTATAGTTGTTCTTTACTTATCGAGAACTGATTCAAGGAACAATCTATGGAATATCATCAACTGGGCGCTTTGGCGTTGTTCGCTTTTGTCTCCACTTTTACGCCGGGTCCCAATAACATTATGTTGATGACCTCAGGGGCAAATGTCGGCTTTAAACGCACTATCCCACATATGTTGGGCATTACCTTTGGCTTTGGTGCCATGCTAATTTTGGTGGGCATTGGCTTGATGAGCCTGTTCCACGCATATCCAATTACACACTCCATTTTGAAAGTGTTGAGCTTGAGTTATTTGCTGTACTTGACGTACAAAATCGCCACCAGCGACAAAACCGAAGCAAAACACGATTTTCGCCCAATGTCTTTTTTAGGGGCTGTCGCATTCCAATGGGTGAACCCAAAAGGTTGGTCGATGGCGTTGACGGCCATTACGGTATACAGCAGTGGCGGTGCATGGCTCGAACTGACTTTTATCGCCGGTATCTTCTGCTTAGCTAACTTGCCATCGGTAACATTTTGGACGGCGGCAGGTATGCAATTGCAGCGTTGGTTGACCACCGATAAACGCGTTAAGGGGTTCAACTACAGCATGGCTGCGCTGTTGCTTTTGTCTACGATTCCAATGATATAAGTCCATTTATGGTTAAAAAACGACTCACTTTACGTAATTGGGAAAGGACAGATACTGCATTTTGCTCGAGGCTTTGGCGTTAATTCACAGTGTAAATTTGTTTAAAGACGCTACCCTCTTGTTAGGGAACTTGATAATCTTTAAATGAGAAAGAGAATAATTATCGAGTAAAGTAACAATGAAAAAGAAGCCTCAACCTAAAACGCTTGTTGTCACAGACACAGAAACCATCACTCCAAACATGCAGCGCATTACCTTGCAAGGTGAGGCGCTGAGCCACTTTCCTCGTGACTGCGAAGGCAGTTACATCAAATTACTGTTTAACGATATGGGCGGCGCGGATCTGAGCATCCTGCCAGAAGACGACCGACCAATCATGCGCACCTACACTATCCGACGCTTTCATCCAGAAACCAGTTCAATCGAAGTGGATTTCGTCCGACACGTAACGCAAGATCTGCAATGCGGATTTGCAGCGCGTTGGGCAATGGCCGCGCAAAAAGGCGACACGATCAGCATTGTTGGGCCAGGTAGCATCTCCAACTTAAATACTGAGGCGGATTGGTTCTTCATGGCTGCCGATATGACCGCACTTCCAGCGCTTTCTGCGAAAATTCGTACGTTGCCAGAAGAGGCCAAAGGCTACGCTGTGATCAGCGTGATGTCTCCAGCCGACATTCAACCCCTAAACACGCCAGCCGGTATGGAGTTGATTTGGCTAACCGAACAGCAAACCTTGGCTGATAGCGTTCGCGAACTCGAGTGGTTAGATGGTAACGCTTCGGTATGGTGTGCGTGTGAGTTCGATTCAATGCGTGCGCTGCGCCAATATTTCCGCAACGAAAAAGAAGTCGATCGCGAGAATATCTACATCAGCAGCTATTGGAAGCAAGGCGTATCTGAAGATGGGCACAAAGTGATTAAACGTGAAGACGCGGAATCCAACCAATAGTGATTCATGTCTTTTCGATTCCAGCTCTCATCCTAATAAAAACGCCCGGCATCACCGGGCGTTTTAGCGACTTCAGTTGTATTAAAGTTCATGAAAACTCTAATCCGCTAGTTCCTGCGCTAAAAAGTCGATTAACAACCTCACTTTGGGCGATAAATTTCGGCTTTGTGGATACAGTGCCCAAATGCCTTCACGGTCGTCTCGGTAATCGGTCAGCACCTCGACTAGCTCACCGTTATCTAGAGCTTCTTGAACGTAATAGTCCGGCAACTGCACTAAACCCAAACCACGTTTTGCGGCGCCCATTAGCGCAAAACCACTATTGCATTTAATTCTCCCCGATACGCGCAAAGACTTATCGCGTTTATTTTCCTTAAAATGCCAATAATCGACCGAACCAACTAGGCACTGATGTCGAGCCAGTTCGGATAATGTGTGAGGCTCGCCAAATCGCTCCAAATACATAGGGCTAGCACACACGTAATTTTGACGCGACGAAAGACGCTTTGCGATCATGCTGGAATCTTGCAGGCGGCCAAGACGAATCGCCACGTCTACCCCTTGCTCTATCAAATCCAGTTTTTGATTGGTCAGAACTAAATCGAGGTCCACACGCGGGTACTTCTCCAAAAACTGATGCAAGAGCGGCGCGAGGTTCATTTCCCCATAGGTCACAGGCGCTGTCACACGCAGCAAACCTCGCGGTTCGGTCTGCATTTGCGTTACGGCAAGCTCGGCCAGTTCTAGCCCTTCGACCAAATGTTTGCACTGCTGATAATAAAGCTGTCCAGCTTCAGACAGAGAAACTTTTCTCGTCGTGCGATGCAGTAACTTAACCGCAAGACGCTCTTCAAGTGCCGATACGCGGCGACTGATTTGTGCCACTGACGTTTTCAGTTTAGCCGCGGCAGCTGTAAAGCTGTTAGTTTCCGCTACGGCAACAAACTCGCTGACTCCTTCCCAATTCGCCATGCTGTATTCCTGTCGACCTCTTCTAGACAAATAGTGATTACATTGTTCTCGTCGCGCTACGCTTTGAAAACGGGAAAACTTTACGCGTCAGGTAACGGACGAAGTTCGTCGTATTGCGCATCAAGCTCAATGCCAAAATATTCTTTCAACGCATCCAGGTAGGTTTGACCTGGCTCTAGCTCTATTTCTGTTAGCTCTTCATGATTGGTGCATCTGAGTGTGTAGTTAAGCAGCGTCACCAACCCACTTTCTGTCGCTCTAGCAGCGACTCTTGCGCTAGTAAAACGCGAATTAGGCGAAGTCGAGGTAAAGAAGTTGCTACATGCAATGTCACCAGCACACACGAACTCTAGGTCAAAGCTGTATAGATTGTTCCACACGTCTGTTCCATCGGTTGAAAGCACTTGGAGGAAATAACCAAACTGAGCATCTTTGACAAAACGGAAGGTTTGTAAATCCGTCTGAATCACTTGGTCAAGGATAAATGGCAATGGCGCTCGAGGGGTATTGGAGCCAAAACCCACATCGACAATCCATGTTTGTTCCTCTAACGTCACTAACGTGATTTGATGACTACGACCTGTTGGTGTACCAGACACATGTACACGCCCTAACAAACTTCGCGCTTCAAACCCAAGAGTGTTGAGCACATCAAGCATTAAACCATTTAATTCAAAGCAGTAACCACCGCGAGAGTGGTACACGGTTTTTTGAATAATATCTTCAATCTCAACAGAGACGCCTCGCTGCAATGCGATGTCAAAATTCTCAAACGGCAGGCAACGATGCTGCGCCACGTGAACTCTGTGCAATGACTCCAAATCGGCGGGCAATTCACTAGGCAAGCCTAGCTTGGTTAAATAGGCACTCAGATCCGTCTTATTCATAATCACTCTTACCTAGCTGATGGTTTGACTGTTTTCTACTTTAGCCCCTCTATCTAACTTCAGGTCAATCACCTTTTCCATTTCCCTTCCGCTTTAAGGAGGCATAGCACTCTTTTTACACGCTCACCTTATCATTATTACGCATATGTAAAAATCATTTTCAATATGGACGGATTATCATTTTTACTGAAACACCTAAAATGAGCACCAACAAAACGACGCAGCGCGGTAAGCAAACCTTAACTACGCTTATTACGTCACTCCATATACTGAAAATATAAAGGAAACATCCAATGTCGCTTGAAATCAAACCTGGTCAAACTCACATAAAATCAAAAGCAATGGTCGCTTGGGCTGCAGGTGAGCCGCTTAAGATGGAAGAAGTTGATGTACAACTTCCAAAAGCCGGCGAAGTGCTAGTACGTATCGTAGCAACTGGTGTTTGCCACACTGACGCATTCACTCTATCAGGCGATGATCCTGAAGGTATCTTCCCTTCAATCCTTGGCCACGAAGGTGGTGGTATCGTTGAAATGGTTGGCGAAGGCGTAACAAGCGTTGAAGTTGGCGACCACGTTATCCCACTTTACACTGCTGAATGTGGTGAGTGTAAGTTCTGTAAATCTGGCAAAACGAACCTATGTCAGGCCGTTCGTGAAACGCAAGGTAAAGGCCTAATGCCAGATGGCACAAGCCGATTCTCTATCAACGGCGAAACTATCTTCCACTACATGGGTTGTTCTACTTTCTCTGAGTACACGGTTCTTCCAGAAATCTCACTAGCGAAAGTAAACAAAGAAGCACCACTTGAAGAAGTTTGTCTTCTAGGTTGTGGCGTAACCACTGGTATGGGTGCGGTATTAAACACAGCTAAAGTTGAAAAAGGCGACACAGTGGCAATCTTTGGTCTCGGCGGTATCGGTCTTTCTGCAATCATCGGTGCTCGCATGGCTGGTGCCAGCCGCATCATCGGTGTAGACATCAACGAAAGCAAATTCGACCTAGCGAAACAACTTGGTGCAACTGATTGCATCAACCCACAAAAATTCGACAAGCCAATTCAAGAAGTGATTGTTGAAATGACAGACGGTGGTGTTGACTACTCATTCGAATGTATCGGTAACGTAAACGTGATGCGCCAAGCACTTGAGTGCTGTCACAAAGGTTGGGGTGAGTCAGTCATCATTGGTGTTGCTGGTGCAGGTCAAGAGATCTCAACTCGTCCATTCCAACTGGTAACTGGTCGTGTATGGCGTGGCAGCGCTTTCGGTGGCGTTAAAGGTCGCTCTGAGCTTCCAGAAATCGTAAACCGTTACATGGCTGGAGAATTCGGCTTACAGGAGTTCATTACCCACACAATGGGATTAGCAGACGTCAACAAAGCGTTTGATCTGATGCATGAAGGTAAGAGCATCCGAACAGTTATCCATATGGATCAATAATGCTGCCTCAGGCTCTCCTTTTGGGGAGCCTGAATTCCTTCTGCTAATTAGAGAGTTTATTCATGACCATTGAAAATGTAAGCCAAGCCAAAGTGTTTGGCGGTTGGCACAAGCAATATACACACGAATCCAATGCCCTAAACTGCACCATGCGCTTCGCGATATTCTTGCCACCTAACGCAACGAAATCAAATCCCGTACCCGCGCTATACTGGCTCTCTGGTTTAACGTGTACCGATGAGAACTTTATGCAGAAAGCGGGCGCATTTCGTATGGCGGCCGAGCTTGGCATTGCGATCATTGCACCAGACACAAGTCCGAGAGGCGAAGGTATCGCTGACGACGAAAGCTATGACCTAGGAAAAGGAGCTGGCTTTTACCTTAATGCGACGCAAGCACCTTGGTCACTGCATTACTGCATGTACGACTATGTGACCGAGGAGTTACCTGCGATCATCGAAAGTAACTTCCCTGTCTCTGACGTGAAGTCGATTTCGGGTCACAGCATGGGCGGCCACGGAGCGCTCACCATTGGTCTGAAAAATTCAGAACAGTACCGTTCTATTTCAGCGTTCAGTCCAATCAGTAACCCAATGCAATGCCCTTGGGGACAAAAAGCCTTTACTGCTTACTTAGGCAAGGAGCTTGAAAGCTGGAAGCAATACGATGCAAGTGAACTTCTAAAACAACAACAATCACCATTACCAATTTTGGTTGATCAAGGTGATGCTGATGGTTTCTTAAATGAGCAGCTTAGACCGGAAGCGCTGATTGCTGCGGCAAAAATACACGATTCAAACCTAACCTTGAGAATGCAACCAGGCTATGACCATAGCTATTACTTCATCTCAAGCTTTATTGAAGAGCACCTCAACTTCCATGCAAAATATTTGTTTGCATAGTTAATTTAAGTAAGCTCATGAAATAAAAAATAAAGTCACCAAAACTAGGTGACTTTATTTTCTTTACGTACTAACAAATACATATCTGAATATCGATGATTTAAATATGTAAAATAATGTAACTTAAGAACAAATTCGACGTCCATTTCTCGTAAGTGTTCACCAAGCCCCTATTGACAGAAAAAGTGTGACACTCAGCACTTGATCCATTCTTGGCTATTGAGTGATCATTCCAGTGCTTCATCCTGTTTGTTATGAGCAGAAAGAAAGCCCCTAAATATCAAGAGGAACCGCCCGTAGCCTCTGACCTTAACGAAGCAAACGCACTGATTGAAGAGTTGTGGGAACAGTTGCGCCACCTTACCGATAAACAAGCTACTAACTCCAAAAATTCATCGAAACCACCTTCGTCTGACAACCCTAAGGACAAGCATGAGCGAAAAAAGATCAAAGCTCTAGTGGTTGCAATTCGAGAGGAGCTAAAGAAGGCCACACAGGGCATCAACGAAAACTCTCACGACTGAAAGCAACGGATGTAGTTATCGATTGTTTTCCTGAAGTGTGCCCTTGCTGTGCCCAGTCTGATATCGATGTTCAAGGTGGCCCTTACTACCGCCATCAGGTCTTCGATATTCCAAAACCCACTGTCGATATCACCGAATACCGTTTATTTTCAGGCCAATGTCGGCACTGTAAAGAAACCGTCAAGGCTCAAAAGCCTGACGATGCATCGCAAGGGATTATAGGGCCGAACTTATTAAGTTACATTGGAGTTCTTGCAGGGCAATATCACCTCAGTGTTCGGAAAATCCAATCTCTACTTAAAGAACAGCTTGGCACAACCTTTTCGGTCGGCGCGATTAGCGAAGCGCAAACGAAGGTCGCTTCAATGCTAACGCCATTGCATCAGGCGATAAAACAAGCGTTAAAGAAAGCGACTTTGATTCATGCTGACGAAACCTCTCATCACCGAAATGATGAAACGAGCCTTCGTTGGTGTTGGTTAGTGGCCAGTGATGACCTTGTCTATGAACAAATACTCTATTCACGCTCAACCTCCTCAGCAAAAAAGGTCATCGATGAAGACTATGCAGGCATTGTGGTTAGCGACCAATGCCCAAGCTATAACTGGATAGCCGCAGACCGTCATCAGTTATGTTGGGCACATGTGAAGCGCAATCTTCAGCAAATGGCGGATTATAGTGACGGTGGCCACACCGCTTATATTGGCAAACATCTTTGTTTGCTGACGAACACCATTTTCCATACTCGGCATCGTTATGAGCAAGGTGAATTGGATTATTCACGGTACTTGCGGCGAATGCACAGGCTACAAAAATCGTTCGATCATTGGTTGAGCAAAGGGACAGGTGTGATGGTCAAGCGGTATAGAGGGCGATGCAAGTTACTGCTTAAACATAGAGAGAGCTTGTGGGTTTTCCTCAAGAAAACGTCAATCCCCTTAACCAATAATGAAGCTGAGCGATGTATTAGAGGTTTTGTCATTCAAAGGAAAATTAGCTTCGGAACGATCTCGGATGCAGGTGATAAATTCCGAAGTAGGATACATACCCTCATCGAAACCTGCAAAAAGCGTGACTTATCGGCAATGTCAGTGTTGAGTGAAATCATCACGGCTGTTGTGACGAAGAGACCGTACCCAAACGTTTTTGATCTATAAACTGCATATGTTTCTTCAGATCTGGTAAGTCAAGATACCTCGGTGAACGCTTACCATTTCTCGCCTTATTAAATTCTCATTTCCGACACAGTATCTTTATTAAAAATGAAACAAAGCTGCACTAAAAACCAATTAAATACCGCGAAATCATTACGAAACTCTACCATCATCCCAATACTCTGAGCTTTTAATTAAGAAGCAACTTAATAACCTTGACGTGACGTAAACCGACAGTTATTTTTGAAACATAACGTATTATAAAATCTCATCCGGTTGGCTCTATAATTATAAATAAATTACCGCTAGCACCTTTGTCCTAGCTAAGAAAAAAGAATAAAACTCAAAAGGGCATATGATGAAAAAGATAGTCGCGCTAGGTCTGTTTTTTGTTGCGCCATTCTTGTCTGCAAATACGATCGTATTTAGTAGTAGCCAGCAGCCTAGTGTCATACTGGAACTGGAAGAGATCCAAGCTTTACCTACCACTAGCTACACGATGACATTGCCTTGGCTTCCTGCCTCGTCAGAGTTTTTAGGCGTTAAACTCAGCACGCTTCTTACACACGTCTACGGAAAGGTACCAGAGCAGGTTGATATCAGCAGCTTAAACGACTATCACTCGACATTGTCCCGACAAGATATTCTTCGATATCAACCAATACTGGCTTATCAACAAGATCAGAATTACATAAAAGTCAGGAATAAAGGCCCTTTCTGGGTGATATATCCACTCAATCTCTATCCAGAGCTAAACTACAATAAATATCATGCGCAAATGGTATGGCAAGTAAATGAAATAAAAGAAAAATAATAAGAATGAAGTTATCAGAACCCTATTCTAAGAAACAAAGAATATTGCAATATTCTACCACCAGCAAAATGCTGCTGGTGGTGTTTGCCGTTTCTTTGCTTCTCGCGAATGTCGTGCTTTTACAGCAAACACGTTCACTCTCACAAAATTTTAATAACGAACAAAAACAAGCGACTTGGTTTTTATTCCAACTCTCCAAAGAACTATCAGAACTTGTCGGCGAGGCCAGACGGTTAGATGAAAACGTATTGAATATTGATGGTGCAGAGCTTCAATACGAGTTAGCGTGGAGTCGCTTTGACTTATTGACCAGTAGCACGAAAGCCAATAAGTTCTTTTCTCGGAACAACATGCACCTTTACTTCATTAACCTTTTTGAAGAGTTCAAAGAGCTAGAAAAACAACTAGTAGAAGCTAGAACAGGTGATAGCCAAGCTGCTGCTGCATTTTATCGTTCAACTCAAACACTATATTTAGGCTTAATAGACTTCGTTAATCAAAACTTCCGTCTAAGCAGTAAAGCTTATGAAGCACAAAAAGGTCAAACCCAGCGCTTAATGCAAGCACAATATATGTTGTTTGCGACGTTCGTTTTGTCGATTATCTCTCTAACTTATTTCTTTTATCGTGAATCCCATTTCCATAGAAAATTGGCGCTAAGCGACCCTTTGACGAACCTAGGGAACCGCAATGCACTATTCATAACCCTAAACAAATTTACTCAAGAAAAAAGGCCCTTTTCTCTCTGGATTCTAGATTTAAATGGTTTTAAAGAAGTCAACGACACACACGGACACCAAGTTGGCGACACTGTACTGCGGGAAATCGCTAGGCGGCTTAATTCTATGGCACTCAATGATTTTACTGTTTATCGCATGGGAGGAGATGAGTTCGCGGTTATCCTTGAAGGTGAACATCTCAATGAAGAGAACGTACGTGAGCAGATAAATACCGTCTTTGATGCACAAATATTAAACTCCGATAAAGTCTCAACACTTTCAACAAGCATGGGCTTAGCGCAATACCCTAAAGACAGTGACAATGTTGACTTTCTTATCAGCATAGCGGATAAGCGCATGTACAAAATGAAATTTCAACGTTAAACGGTATATATGATGAGAAAGTTCATGCAAGTACTGCTTCTACTGGCAGTCATTGCGGCAGGTGTGTTGGCTTGGGTATTTATTCCATCGCACGAAACCATCGGGCAAAAAACGCTTGAGCAAGCACTCAACGACGACTACAGCCTAGTTGGGCATCGAATCTACTCAACCGATCCGGATGCTGGCAACCGATTCGGCTACTTCGTATTGGCAACGGGCCAGAGCATTGAAGAGCAAGAGCCGTTTTTGGTCACTTCGGATCAGTTTATTCGCATGGAGCAAACGGGTGATAATACCTTGTCTGTGACCATCAATGGCCGTATTTACCATTATCATAACGACTTGTGGGTGCCAAAATCAGACGGGAAATTGCAACACTTTTTAGTCAGCGCAACCGCCAAGTACGTACGCTAAAACGGGAACCTTACTCCCCCCAAAAAAACAAAGCCCCGCAGTGTATGCGGGGCTTTTTACGTGAAGAAGAAAATAACATCGAAAAAATGAGCGTTACTTCGCTAACACTTTCTCTTTAATCACTTTGAGTACCCCAGCCTCTTGGTTGCTTGGCGCAGAATAACGAGCAATTTTCTTAATCTCTTCGTGCGCGTTGGCAACCGCGTACGAATGCTCACTGACTTGCAGCATTTCGAGGTCATTGAGGTAATCACCAAACGTCATTGTTTCTGCCGGAGTAAAATTCATCGTCTCTTGAAGGTGCTGAATGGCCGCGCCTTTAGACGCCTCGGCATTCATCACATCCAGCCAAATTTTTGCGCTCACTACGACTTTATGCGTTGCGCCAAACTTCGCGTTCATGGTCGGGAACAGGAGCTCTTCCGAACCGTCAAAGTGACAAATTGCTACCTTAATAAACTCGTCTTCGACCTCAAGCAAATCCGGCACATATTCACAGCGGTGGTAGTACTTTTGAAATTCTTCCAGCGATTGCTGATCATGCGTTTCGATGTACGCCGAGCGCTTGCCACACAATACGATGTTCGCTCCGTCAATTTCACGAGCCGCTTTCACAATCTCCGCCACTTCCGCTTTAGGAATGGTGCAACTGTAGAGCTCTTTGTCTTGGTACATCACCAAGGTGCCGTTTTCAGCCACATACAACAGTCTGTCTTTGATTGGCGCGAACGTGTCTCGCAGACTGTAATACTGACGACCAGACGCAGCGGAGAACAAAATACCTTGCTCTTCCAGTTGCAAAAACAGATCGAAAAACTCCGGATCCAAACGACCGTATTGGTCAAGCAATGTGCCATCCATATCGGAAGCAATAAATTTGATGCGAACTTGTGACATTAACTAAAACTCTAAATGACGCTGCGAAAATATATCCATGTAAGGTACAGGATCTTGTATGAATCTCAAGTCGGGATGACGACGCCTTTCGCTATTACCAAGGATGCTGTTTAAAGTAATCTTCACTGTGATCGATGAAAGCTCTCACCGCAGGAGACAAGTGTTTACGTGATGAATACAGCGCGTAAATGTTGAGATCATTTGGCTTCCAATCCGGCAACACCGACTCAAGCTGACCCGATTTGAGATAGATATTGCTCAAGTAAGTTGGCAACATCGAAATACCCATGCCTTGTAAAGCGCCATGCAATAACGCCGTGGCCTCATTGCTGGTTAGGCGACACTCAATTCCCACCGATTCGAACTGGTCGCCCTGAGACAAATGCCACACGTGACGCTCAAAGTTTTTGTATCCCAAACAGTCGTGTGAAGATAAATCTCGCGGATGCGCGATCGCGTGGTGAGTTTGCAAATATTGCGGTGATGCTACCAACACCGATTCGCACACCGCAATCGGCTTACCAATCAAAGAAGGATCGGGATCTGACGCAATTCGGATCGCCAGATCGATACGTTGTTCGGTTAGATCACTCACTGAATCTTGCAGATCTATGTCGATATGCACTTTGGGGTGCTTTTGCATAAAACTGTTTACTACGGGGATCAACTGTGAGAATCCAAATGAAGTACTAGACGCAAGACGGATTTTTCCGGACAGCTCACCATCAGCGGCAATGTTCGACGTTAATGTATCGGCCTGTTTTAACCAGCGCTCAATCTGAGGCAAGCTGCGCTCCCCTGCGGTGGTGAGCGACACCTTGCGCGTAGTGCGGTGCAACAAACGAGTTTGCAACCAGTTCTCCATCGCCTCTACGTAACGAGTCACCATTGGCCGAGACATGTCTAACCGTTCTGCGGTCGCGGTAAAACTGCCAGAATACACCACATCTACAAATACTCTTGCTGCCGTTACTCTATCCATACATTTGCTCGAAATAAGAAATAGTGATGCACATTATTGTGTATTTTTCCGAGCGTATCAATTTCCTAATATAGCTCCCGTTCCCAAGCCATGGTCGCTTGGCCCCAAATTTTTTAGGAGCTTATTATGAAAAAATTCACTTTGATTGCTGCATCCATTTTAATGGCAAGCCCTGTTCTAGCGGCAAACCACTCTCCCCTTACTCTTGAGGTTTACAACGCCGACGGTAACAGCTTCCACGTAAACTCAACCTTGGTATACGGTGAGACTGACGCCATGGTTATCGACACTGGCTTCACCAAAGCTGACGCGATGCGCATTGCCGCTAAAGTACTGGACTCAGGCAAAACACTTAAAACCATTTTTATCAGCCAAGCGGACCCAGACTACTACTTTGGCGCAGAGGCCTTACACCAACAGTTCCCTGATGCGCAAATCATCACAACGCCTGCGGTTCAAAAAATTATTAAAGAGAAATTGGCTGGAAAGCTGGCGTACTGGGGACCAAAGCTTGGCGCAAACGCACCGGTAAAACCAGTGATCCCTGTCGCGTACGATAAAGCATCATTAGAGCTAGAAGGTCATAAGATTGAAATTCGTGGTAACCATGGCACATCAGCACACCGCCCTTACCTATGGATTCCAGATAACAAAGCGATTCTAGGTAACATAGCCGTGTACTCAAACGTACATTTGTGGATGGCAGATGCCGCTGACCAAACCGCCATCAATGCTTGGGAACAGCAGCTTAGCGAGATGCTTGCGCTTAAACCTCAAGTGGTCATTCCTGGTCACATGAAAGCAGGCACAAAGCTGAACGCAGACACCATTCGCTACTCGCAACAATACTTGCAGGATTTTCAGCAAGCGAAAAAACACAGCAATAACAGCGCTCAACTCATTGACACCATGTCAGCGAAATACCCAGAAGCTCAATTGCCAATCGCGCTAGGAATCGGTGCGAAAGTGCATACTGGTGAAATGTCATGGTAATCGTGCATTACTTCTTCGATCCCATGTGTGGTTGGTGCTACGGGGCATCACCACTCATCGAAGCATTGATGGACACCTCTCAATTTAAGGTAGAGCTTCATCCCGGCGGTATGATTGAGAAACGCGCGATTGAACCTGAATTTCGTCAGCACATCATCAACAGTGACGCTCGTATTGCAACCGAAACCGGAGCGACGTTTGGTGAAGCATATCTGCAACGCGTGAAAAGCGAAGATGCGTTTGTTCTTGATTCTTATCTACCAACACAAGCGATCTTGAGTGCGGAAAAAATGGGGCTGAATCCATGGCACATGCTAAAGGCCATCCAATCTGCGCATTATCAGCTCGGGTTAAAAGTGAATGAAGCATCGACGCTCAAAGCCATTGCAGAATCGCTAGGTTTAGCAAGTGATGCGTGGGAGCAAAACATGACGTTAAGCGAAGCCGAACTAGGTGAGAGAATTCGCACTAGCCGACAATTGATGCGCCAGTTACACGTTGGTGGTTATCCAACCATGATTGCAGAAGTAAATGGCGAGTACTTGACCTTGCCGCACTCGACCTACTACGACAAACCGGCACAGTGGAAGCTTGCATTACAAAAACTGCAATAAGCTCTTCCCCACTCGCTCTTGTTCTTAATCCAAGAGCGAGTGCCAACACCGACATGGCAATCCTGACTCAAACAGGTACAATCCTCGCTCGATTTTTTACTCTCGCGGATACCCACCATGCACTCGCCTGAACATTATTTTACTCGTTTTACTGCTGATATTTCTGGCTATGAATCGCCAACGCAGTTTACGTTTCCGTTCTACTACACGCCGCATCCTCTTTGCGTTATGGCCGCAAAGCAATTGCAACAGCACTTATTAGCGCAAACCGACTTCGAACACGATTTTGGTTTGGTTAATGAAGAAACGGGGCGAGGCAAAATGTTTGGCGTATTGCTGGTAGAAAGCCCTCAAGGCGAGCTCGGCTTTTTAAGTGCGTTTTCTGGCAAAATTGCTGACCAAAACTTGATTCCAGGATTTGTCCCTCCTGTGTACGACATGCTGACCGATGAAGGCTTCTTCCGCGCAGAAACGGATGCCATCAACGCCGCCAATACGGAGTACAAAACCTGTGCCGCGAATCCGGAATTGGCGGATCTTAAAGCGCAAATCCAAGCCGACCGCGCCGCTTATCAGCAAGAGGAGCAAACACAGCGCCAAGTGATGATTGACGGCCGCGCCGCACGCAAACGACAGCGTCAACAGGGCGAGCAAACACTCAATGCCGATGACCTCAAAATCTTATTGGATGAGTTGGGTAAGCAAAGTGTCGCCGAGAAAAACGTTCTCAAATACTTAAAGCAAGCGTGGGATGAAAAGCTTGCAATCAAAGAAGCGCGCTTGGCTGAGTTAGAGCAGCAACTTGCTCATCTGAAAGAACAGCGCAAAACGCTCTCCAACGCTTTACAGCACAAACTGCATAAACAGTACCGCTTTCTAAACAGCCATGGCGAAGCACGCGACTTGGTGGACATTTTTGCGGACACCACAAACCCAATACCACCAGCAGGTGCAGGGGAATGTGCTGCGCCAAAACTGCTCCAATACGCGTTTAAATACGGATTCAAACCGCTGGCGCTGGCAGAATTTTGGTGGGGTGTGTCGCCAAAGTCTGAAGTTCGCCAACACAAAAAATTCTACCCATCGTGCAACAGCAAATGTCAGCCGATTTTGGGCCATATGATGCAAGGGCTGGATGTCGAACCTAATCCATTGGCGGAGAATTGGGCAGAAGACAAAGAACTAGAGATAATCTACCAAGACGACGCTATGGTCGTCGTCAACAAGCCCTCGGGCTTACTTTCAGTGCCTGGTAAAACTATCAAGGACTCTGCTTATACGCGCCTACAAGCGATGTACCCTGATGTGGAAGGGCCGTTTGTGATTCATCGTCTCGACATGGCGACCTCTGGCATTTTGGTGTTTGCCTTAACTAAGCGCGCGAACAAAAGTCTGCAAAAACAGTTTATGGCTCGCGGCGTACAAAAACGTTATATGGCACTGCTCGAAGGCGTATTAAACGAGCCTGAAGGGGAAATTTCACTGCCAATGCGTGGTGACCCCGACGACCGCCCACGTCAACTGGTGTGTTTTGAACACGGGAAACATGCAGAAACCTACTGGCAACTGATTGAAGTCAAAGATGGGCGCAGCAAGGTATACATGTATCCGAAAACCGGGCGAACTCACCAACTACGTGTACACAGTGCTCATCACATGGGGTTAAACATGCCGATGGTTGGTGATGGTTTATACGGCGAAAAAGCCAACCGCTTACACCTGCATGCTGAGATGCTAGAGCTGGATCATCCATACAGCAAAGAGCGCATGGTGTTCAAAGCTGAGTGCGAATTCTAACGTCTTCCCGAGTTTAAATAACAAAAAGGCACTGACTATCAGTGCCTTTTTTGGTTTCTAACAACAGAATAAGCGTGATGCGCGATACCGAAAACCGTTAGCTCACCTTAAACTTGGTCCACACCTGAGAGCGCCAACGCCTTGCCATGATGATACCACGCACCCATTCATCGAGTGCGATTGCCATCCAAGCCCCTAAAACGCCATACCCCATGTGAATGCCAAAGATGTAAGAGAAAAGCACACCTAGTCCCCACATACTCAAAATCCCCATTTGCACTGGGAACTTGATGTCACCCGCGCCTTTGAGCCCCGCGATAAAAATCAGGTTAAACACACGTCCGGCCTCGAGCAAAATTGAGCCCATGACTAACGAACCTGCCAATGCGAGTATCTCTGGTTGATCGGTAAATACGCGCAGAATCTCTTCTCTAAACAGGTAAATCAGTGTGGTTGCCGCCGTTGATGCCACAAATCCTACTAAGAAGTAGATTTGTACGCGTTTTAAAATGCTGCTCACCCAACCTTTACCGATGTAGTAACCAGTCTGAATTTGCGCTGCCTGACCAATTGCCAGCGCGAAAGCAAACGAGAAACGGGCAATGTTTTGCGCATAAGTGAAAGCCGCTAACGATGCCGTCCCCATTTGCACCACAAAATACACAATGCAGATTTGCGCCACGTTGTAAGACAGCACCTCACCCGCGTTCATGCCGCCGATTTTTAAGATCTTTTTGTAAATCTCTACGGGCACTTGTTTCATGGTCGACATTGGTAGCTCAATGCTGCTGCGCGCGAGAATAAACCATAACATTAACGTACCGATGACTTGGCTGACGACGGTTGCTATTGCCACGCCTTGCACGCCATACACAG
This sequence comes from Vibrio sp. 1401, assembly GCF_033340295.1. Classification (NCBI taxonomy): domain Bacteria; kingdom Pseudomonadati; phylum Pseudomonadota; class Gammaproteobacteria; order Vibrionales; family Vibrionaceae; genus Vibrio; species Vibrio sp. 1401. The sequence goes on along the minus strand of NZ_JAWOWF010000007.1, from coordinate 123,533 downwards.
GTAAACCAAATGGCTGGTAAAGCGCAATATAGTTACCAATGATGTTGAACACACCCGAGATCAAATTCACCACCATTGGGGAACGTGAATAACCATGACTACGCAGAATAGTTGTAAAAACAACGCCAATCGTAACGTTAAACGTCATCGCACCGCTTATAAGCAGATATTCATGAGCGTACTGCTCGACTTGCGCTTCCAAGCCGTAATACGGGAGTAGATATATCGCACCAAGCACGGCAATCACACTCAATAGCACACCGACGAGCACAGACAACGCAATACTCGCAACACCAACGCTCACTGACTCTTGCTCGCGTCCAGCGCCATTGTATTGGGCAATCAAAATCCCCGTACCGCTACTGACAAAGGTCGAAACGATGATTAAAAAGAAGGTAATCTGCGTGATCACACCAACAGCGGATACGGCTTTGTCTGAGTAGCCACTCAGCATGAACACGTCACTGGTTCCTAAAGCCGTCCGTAGCAAAATTTCGACAAGAATTGGCCAAGCTAATGCCACGATGGACATTCGTTGGTTGATGTTTTGGCTTTTAGGCATGCTTGTAACCTTTCCTACAACTAAAAACTGCCTCACAATATTTGTGAAGCAGTTTAAAAATAGTGACTCGAACGAAGCTCGATATGAGGTTGTGATTTAGCGCGGATTCTAGTCGCATATTGGTCATAACGACAACAATATTTCGCCCTGTTTCGGAAAAATATTTCTAATGCATTTTCGAAACGACATATGCCTTGACGATACGTAGAGCAGAGATTGGTGAACAATACTCTCAATCAACGAGCACCGAACAGAATCAGGATAATCAATAGAAATATCTCCAACTAGATACATTACTTTGAGTTATCAGTCCAACCATATAGAGCCATGAAGAACCGTCATGAAAACCTGCATGCGCCACCATTCCTCTTTGAACACTCGCACCAAATCACACTGATGGCTTTGCACTAAAAATGACTGATATCACATTTGGAAACTTTGTTGTTCTATTTATCGCGAAAATACCGCCTAGAATAAGCGTACACGTTAATTAAGCAAGGATACGTAATGTCGACATTGGCTGGGGCGCGCTTAGAAGAAATGGCGGACATCCGCTCAACAAGAAAAAAGAAAATTGTCTTTTTATGCTCCAGTATCGCCGCTGCCTGTTTAACTTATGGTTCCATTGCTCAATCACTTGAGAATAACTGGGGTTTAAGCTTTTTCCATGCTTTGTGTGCCTTGGCATGCTTAGCAATCAGTTATGTAATAAAAGTCCAGCGGCACCATCAATACGCCGACTTATGGCTAAGTGCTGTCTTAATGTTCGAAGGGTTATTGTTACTTCTGTATAACGATGCTCCGTCAGGCAAAATGTTATGGCTATATCCTATTGTCGCCACTCTGGTATTAATTAATGAGTTTAAGGTCGGTCTGTTGTTCAGTGGCACCTACATTTTACTGATCTTTTTTGGGGTCGCTTTTTTAGATCGACTGCCAGCAGCCACAGAAATCATAGAGCGGAGATTGATGCTGACCCTGATAGCGACCGCGTTTGTGTGTCACACGTTCTCGTATTACTACACGAAAGTCCTCAATTACATTCAAACACTGTATCGTGAGGGGATTGAGGAGTTAGCATATTTTGACCAGCTCACTGGGCTTGCCAATCGCTGGAGCTTTGAGACTTGGGCGCGCGCAAAGCTCGATGAAATCAAGCACTCATCTGATGACAGCATCACCGCATTGGTCTTTCTCGATATCGATAACTTCAAGCACATCAACGACACCTACGGGCACGATATTGGTGACCAAGTACTTCAAGCCTTCGCCACTCGATTAAAAAATAACATTCGCAACAAAGACAGAAAAACAGATAAACACGACTACTCCATCGCTCGATTTGCGGGCGACGAGTTTGTAATCATGCTTTACGATGTAAAAAGTAAAGATGACCTCGACAGCATCCTAAAACGGATCGTAAATCTGTTTCCGACAGGTTACCGAAGCTACGATATGATTAACGAGTTAACGATGAGTGTAGGTGCTGCTATCTATAAGCAAGATGCAAAGGATTTGTCTGAATTGACTCGATGTGCAGATAAAGCAATGTACGCAGCTAAACATACTGGTAAAAACCAGTACGCCTTTTATGAGCACTGCAATACGGAAGAACAGTCAACATCTGATGCACCAGCGGTACCAGAAGCTTGCTAATGACTAAGCGAACACATGCATCACCCAAAGCCCCACAACGAGGAATACGATTAACCACACTACTTGCAACGTTCTGTTCGGCTTGTCTTGCTGACGAGTGGGGTGATCTTTAAACGCACGGCCCTTCATTTTGCCCATTAAGCTCTTTCCTAGAGCACGTCGATAAAATTCACGTCTCTTATGAGCGGCGTTGGCAACTTCGGTAAAGCGCTGTCTTTGCTCATTGGTGAGATCTTTATCCTCGTAACGAGGAGGGAGATCAGAATGCTTGCGTTGTACTGCCATCACTTCCTCCCTGGTCGATGGGTACATTTTTATTAAGTATATACCCAAATAACCAAAAAGATGCGTTATAAGTGAAGCACATAGACGAAAAAACCACCCGAAGGTGGTTTTATGACGAGCAACAAATGAACGCTAGAAGTACTCACATAAATACGCAGTCGCTTCTTTCACTTGAAGCTCAAATGAAGAATTACCTTCCACTTCAAAAAACTCACCACTTTGATAAGTCGTCCAATCGCTCTCGCCAACACGCTTGACCACAAGCGCACCTTTTACAACCGTCATACGCTCTGGTGCTTGAGTACCAAACGTGTACTCACCAGGAAGCATCACACCAACGCTAACATCCTGATCTTTCTGGTTAAAGCCTAGTGATTTTACACTACCAGCAAAATAGCTATTTTCCTTAATATTCATTATTGGTTTCCTTATCAAAAGTCCGCTCTTTTTTACCTTGTTTCTTTCCGTTACTCAAGCTTTGAAAGCCATTAAACTCAACGTAGTAACGCACATCCTTTGCTACTGAGCGAGAACCTCTTTTCGCGAGGATTAATCAGGCGACCTAAACCGAGCAAGAAAACCTGCGAAGTAATGAATGTGAGCAAACAATAAAACCATCAATAAGATGTGTATCTGAATGTAAAAGTGGACATTAGATCATAGTTTCGTCGTCTCAATGGCGGGATTGTTTGTTTTTAAAAAGGAAGGTTTCCACCATGTTAAAAAAGTGGAGAAAATTAGATCTATGACGGACTCGACTCGCCGAAGGCGAAAAGCACGACAAGAACCAAAACTTTCATTTTTGGCTCGCCACCAATCCAAAATCCTCAAGAGTACATTTGTCTGCTTCGGGATGGGTCTGTTGACGTTTTTTGGCTATCAAATCCACCTCTCCTATCAAGACCACATTGATCCGGAAAAGGTGTACGGCGAATGGATTGAGATTGGCGCGCCACCCTACCAAACAGAACGTCTCGTTTTCACTGAAGATGGGGTATACCGAAACCATCGACTTATTACGACGGAATTTGAATTCGATGGCAAGGTCATCACGTTGAATACCGGATTAGGAAAGACCGCGTATCAGATCTCGGGCTCTCATCTTTCACCTCAAATACGCCGTATTGAGCCTCTTATTCCAGATCAGCGATTCATTCGTAAAGGATTTGAGCATACCGTTCAGGGCTCAGAAACCGGCGCAGCCTCTAAACGTCGTGCCGCGTTGAGTGAACACTTCAGCCGTGACTAGTACGTCTTCACGGCTATTTTTCCTTTCAATTCTCTTTCTATATCAATGAAACAAAACCTTAATAAACAACAAAATAAGGCCTTCATCGCATTTAGCCAACTCGTTACTGAGTAAACAATAATTTTAGTTTCTGCTGAGATTTTATAAATTATTGACTCAGTCTGACACTTTCTGTGTAACAGAGTGCGAGTTTTAGTTAAGTTCTCTCAAGTGCCTCGAAAACCGTCTTAATTTTTTTTGACGAAAAAAAACTCTCTGAAATGCTGAGTGTGATGCTTTTGCACGTGGAGTAAATCCAATCATCTTATCTGGTGCAAGAGCAGCCTATGTTCTAGGTAGAACATGAATCCAAGGATTGAGAGAGAAGTTATGATTCGATTTAACCTATGTGCAGCTGGAGTTGCTTTAGCGCTATCAGGTGCTGCAGTTGCGGCTCCAACCGCACCAAGTATCGATATGTACGGTTCCAACAACCTTCAATTTTCTAAAATTGAACTCGCGATGGAAACCACGTCAGGCTACTACGACATGGTGAAATACCATGATCAAGCGAAGATCACTGTTAAATTTAACCAGTGGAGTGGCACACCTGGTGACACTTACAACGTCTATTTTGATGGTGTAAAAGTAGCAAGCGGCCCTATCACTGGTAGCCAAACGACAGCTTCGTTTGAATACGGCCAAGGTGGCTTATACCAAATGGAAATCGAAGCATGTGATGCGACAGGTTGTGCGAAAAGCGCACCAGCTGAAATCACAATTGCAGATACCGATGGTTCTCACCTGAAGCCACTAACGATGAATGTTGATCCAAACAACAAAACCTACAATACCGATCCAAGCGTCGTGATGGGTACGTATTTTGTTGAATGGGGCATCTATGGCCGTGACTACACCGTCGATAATATGCCGGTCGACAACTTGACTCACATCCTTTACGGTTTTATCCCAATTTGTGGCCCAAATGAGTCTGTGAAGTCTGTTGGCGGCAACAGTTTCAACGCGCTACAAACTGCTTGTACAGGTGTGCCTGATTATGAAGTCGTTATCCATGACCCTTGGGCTGCTTATCAGAAGAGCTTCCCACAAGCTGGTCATGAATACAGCACGCCTATCAAGGGTAACTACGCAATGCTAATGGCATTGAAACAACGTAACCCTGATCTAAAAATCATCCCATCGATCGGTGGTTGGACACTGTCTGACCCATTCTTCGATTTCGTGGACAAGAAAAACCGTGACACATTCGTCGCATCAGTTAAGAAGTTCCTGAAAACTTGGAAATTCTACGACGGTGTTGACATCGACTGGGAATTCCCTGGCGGCGGTGCAGCAGCCGATAAGGGCGACCCTGTAAACGATGGCCCAGCATACATCGCACTGATGCGTGAACTGCGCGTAATGCTTGATGAATTAGAAGCTGAGACAGGCCGTACTTACGAGCTAACGTCCGCTATCGGTGTCGGTTACGACAAGATTGAAGACGTAGACTACGCAGATGCAGTTCAGTACATGGATTACATCTTCGCAATGACTTACGACTTCTACGGCGGTTGGAACAACGTTCCTGGTCACCAGACTGCGCTTTACTGTGGTTCATTCATGCGTCCTGGTCAGTGTGACGGTAGTGGCGTTGATGAGAACGGCGAACCGTACAAAGGTCCTGCTTACACAGCAGATAACGGCATCCAACTTCTTCTTGCTCAAGGCGTTCCTGCGAACAAGCTAGTACTTGGTACAGCAATGTACGGTCGTGGCTGGGAAGGCGTAACTCCAGATACGCTAACCGATCCAAACGACCCAATGACAGGTACTGCTACAGGTAAACTGAAGGGCAGCACAGCACAAGGTGTTTGGGAAGATGGCGTAATTGACTACAAAGGCATTAAGTCATTCATGTTAGGTGCAAACAACACTGGCATTAACGGCTTCGAGTACGGCTACGATGCACAAGCAGAAGCACCATGGGTATGGAACCGTACTACGGGCGAGTTGATCACATTTGATGACCACCGTTCAGTGCTAGCAAAAGGTAGCTACGCGAAATCTCTGGGTCTTGCTGGTCTATTCTCTTGGGAAATTGACGCGGATAACGGTGACATTCTAAACGCGATGCACGAAGGTATGGCTGGTGGTGTGGTTCCTCAACCAAACCGTAAGCCAACCGCAGCCGCTGGCGCAGATCAATCGGTAACAGGTCCTGCAAATGTGGTTCTAGATGGCAGCCTGTCAAACGACTCTGACGGCACCATCGCAAGCTACGCTTGGGAACAAGTATCTGGCACAGCAGTGGTACTAACAGGTGCAAACTCAGCGAAAGCAAGCTTTGATGCAGCAGAAGTTACTGTTGAAGAGCAATTAACTTTCAAGCTGACGGTGTCTGATAACGAAGGTGCAACGGCATCTGACCTCGTTGTAGTAACAGTGAAACCAGCAGGTGTTGTTGACCCAGTGAACAACGCACCAGTAGCGCAAGTTGTTGCTCCAGCAACAGCAAACGCTGGTGACGTTGTGGTTGTAGATGCATCTGCGTCTAGCGATGCAGACAACGACACCCTGACATTCAACTGGACTCTACCTCAAGGTCTGAATGCAACGGTTGAAGGCTCTAAAGTCACGTTCACTGCTGCGGAATACCCGCAAGACACAAGCTTAAGCTTCACTGTAAGTGTGAGCGACGGTAAAGCGTCTTCATCGGCAAGCGCGACAGTGGTTGTTGCACAGCACACAACCGATCCGAACCCTGGTACTTGTGACAACGCATGGGATGCGAGCGCAGTGTACACAGGTGGTAACCAAGTGACTCACGCAGGTAAAACGTGGGAAGCGAAATGGTGGACTCAGGGTGACGATCCTAGCCAATCTGGCGAATGGGGCGTTTGGAAAGAAGTTGGCGTAGCTAACTGTAACTAATTTCAGCCTTGCAGACGTTCTGCTAAATAAACAAAGGACAGCTTCGGCTGTCCTTTTTGGATTTAACCTCTTAACGAGAAGAGCAACACCAGAGACGAAAAAGTCTGAGGTGTTACTTTCAAATCGAATTAGCGCAAAACGGAGCGAATCAATCAGTAAAAGTAAGGGTTACCAAGCACTATCGAGCAAACGGTCAAAACTACTGAAGACTTGCTCACACTTCATCACTCGACCATGCCCCTGACCTTGTGTTGTCACTAACTCAACGTTTTTAATCTCTTCAGCCGCTTTTGCCGAGACACTGTATTTGGTGAACTTATCTTGCTCATCATGAATAATAATGGCGTGAGACGGACGCTCAGACAAACGCTTCATCGGATCAATGGACTGTAACGGATAACTAAATTGGTCTTCAACTTCTGAAACCACAGCATTAAAAAGCTTCATCGAGTAACCGGAACGCGCAATGCTACCGAATAAGTTCTCTACGTAATTTAATACCGGAGCAATAAGCAGCAAAGGCTTGTTTTCTAATTTACTGTGCCTACACTCAAGAGCAGAAGCGGTGCCCATGCTGTGCCCAACTAGGCCAACAATATCCTCGACCGTATCCAACACATCTTCTAATCCTCTGACAAACCCCGGAATGTGCCCATACTGCCCCTCACTCTCACCATGTGCCGGATGATCGTACGCCAAAGCAGTAAACCCTTTCGACGCAATATGTTCCATCAGTGGATAAAACTGACTTGCCGTTCCAGACCAACCATGAGTTAGCACCCAAATAGGTCCAGAGCCCAAAGTATAGGTTTTGATGATGCCTGCATGCCCTTTAATTTCACCTTTGATAAGCCCTTGAGGCTCAATATTTTTAGGTTGCGTACGAGCCGGTGTCAGAAGAAGCTTGCGCGCGGTCTTCTTTGCATGTGACGGGGCCAGTGTATGGTGTAACCGAGTACTAATGTTCACCAAACTGCGCTTAATACTGAAACGTTGCGATGTATTAAAGTAAATTTTTTCACTCATAATCATGTCCTTAACTATCAGCTTTGCACAAAATAGAACGGTCGTGCTTTTTATACTGATAAGAAAGAGCGAACTCAGCCGCTCTTTGTGATTTTATGTCTACGAATCTGGGAAGCGAATAACCGATATTAGCCTTTCCAGCGAGAAAATAAGTTGTCGATCCCTTGCCAAAACAGACGCAAGCTTTCTTGCTCACCTTTAATTGAGTAAAAAACATGCGCACTCAAATAGAGACCGTACAAATCAAACGTTGCTTGGCGTGTATCTAAGTCTGCTGCAAATTCTTGCTTCTCTTTGCCTTTCGCTATTTGGATCTCCAAATAACTCAGCCAAGTGTCTATGGATTTACGCAGTCCGGCCTGAAGCGGGCAATCTTTATCTGCCGTATCATTCCAAGCGTCAAGAAACATACAACTTCCTTGGAATGCGTGATTCCAAGTCATCCAAGAGTCGAGCAACCCTCGAATTTTACGCTCGATATTGCCATCCCCGAGTTCTCGAGCAGGCTCAATAACCCGATCAGCGAACACTTTATTGGCGTGATCAAGCACCGATAGCTGTAAATTCAACTTCGAATTAAAGTGGGCAAACAGACCACTTTTCGACATACCGCATTGCTTGGCTAACTCTCCAATCGTAAGACTTTCTAATCCGTCTTCGCTGGCGATCTCAAAAGCCCGCTGCAGAATAAACTCTTTTGTCACTTTTCCTTTTTGCATAGTCTTATTTTTAGCACGATCGTTCTTTTTTGCAATCTCGAGTTAACTGGTCTAACCATTATTCAGTGCTATTTTCGACTCACGAATCAGGTATTGATTGCGTTAATAGGTTAATAATTAAGAAGTTTGAAGTAAGTCTTAATTTTCAAAACAGCTTCAATGTAAGCGCAAGTCTGTTGACTTTTTCACGTATTACTTCAGTAACAACCTGCTATTTTCACCTAAGTTTTTTATTTAGGTAAACAATGTAATGGCAAAGAAACAAAAAATAGCCAGCTTAGAGTTTGCACGTATCATTGCAATGCTTGCGATTGTGGGTTTGCATTGCCAGATGGCACTGACGTACTGGCAGTGGGATGGGATATCATGGGTTGGCTATATGCTCAACCAACTGGCTCGTTTTGCTGTTCCGCTATTCTTTCTCATCTCGGGTTATCTAATCCAGCCGAAGTTGAGTCATTCACCTATCGATACTCTTAAGAACTACGCCAAACCGTTAATGAAGGTTTGGCTCATTTGGAGCATGATCAGTTTACTGATGCCATTCCAATGGCAGACGGTCGCTGAGGCTGGGTATCTCGCCGAAAGGCAAGGTTATTGGGGGTACTTAATGTCAACCCCGATCAATTCACTCATCGAAGGCGGACTCGTTCATCTGTGGTTTATTCCGGCTCTGGTCATTGCCGTAGCGTTAATTGCCTTTCTCGTGCATATCAATATGGTGCAACTGATACTGCCAACTGCAGTATTGCTATACATATACGGGGTCTTTGCTGGCAGTTACGCGACCATTACCGACCTGCCAGCGCCTTTCTTTACTCGTAACGGGCCTTTTTTCAGCACGTTGCTAGTTGTTCTGGGTTATTTCGCACGAGAAGCGCAGTGGCGGTGGTCGCGAAACAATACGGTTCGATGCATTATTCTTGGCATAGCACTGCATTTTGGTGAAGCTTACTGGCTGATGCAACATGACATCGCTTTCAACTCGCACGACTTCCTATTCGGTACCGTTATCTGGGCTGTAGGTGTCTTTATGTGGCTTTTGGCTCACCCTCATTTTGGCGACATGCCTTGGGTCTTCAAACTATCTCCTAGCGTGTTAGGAATATATGTTAGCCATCTGCTTATCATAATTGTCATGATGAATGTCGCTGGATTTATCGGGCTGCAACACCTCGCGAAAGATGTGTTTATTTATCCTGCAACGATTGTTGCAACCATACTGCTTGTGAAAGCAATTGACGCTTCACCGTTGAAAAAATGGCTCCTACGCTAAATGCATTCAGCTCTAGATATAGCTAGCTTTAACTCAAAAGGGTTAGAGCTAGCCAGTTAAAAATGAGATTTCTCTCTCACTGACCAATTTTTGACTTTCTAATCCTTCAGAATTTGCTTTCACTCACAAAAAACATTGTTCATTTCCTTTAAATTGGCTCGACTATTACAACATTGCTCATTAAACGGAGGCTGTATGTGGGCAGGTCAAGGACTCGTTCCTTTTTTAGAGATTAGTCACTGGTTAACTTACGGTTTATATGCCGCTGCGGTTTTATTCGGCGCAGCAAGCATTGCGTCACTCAGAAAATAGTGGCGCACACTATCATTTCCTAACTCCTACTGTTAATTCGAGCTCTCTCACAACTAACTCATTCATTTGTGGCTAATATTTCTCCAACCAGACAAAGGAGAAATGTCTATGCCAATCTATCCAATTGTGGCTTTCTGCTGTTTGTTGTTCTCTAGCGCCACCTTTGCTGCATCAACCAATGAACTGAATCTTGTTAATTCTGGTGTCGGTTACGCGGCTCTGATTATCTTTTCGATCGCTTACATACTGGTTATGTTGGAAGAGTATCTGAAAATGAGAAAATCCAAGCCAGTGCTGCTCGCTGCAGGGTTAATTTGGATTCTGATTGGCTACACCTTTGCTCAGCACAACCAGCCTGAAATCGCCAAATCCGCACTAGAACACAACTTGTTGGAATATGCCGAGTTGCTGCTGTTTTTGCTCGTGGCGATGACTTACATCAACGCAATGGAAGAACGCAAACTCTTCGATGCCTTACAGGCGTGGATGGTTGGTAAAGGTTTTGGATTCAAAAAGTTGTTCTGGCTGACGGGGTTTCTCGCTTTTGTCATTTCACCGATTGCCGATAACTTAACTACAGCCCTTTTGATGTGCGCTGTAGTGATGAAAGTCTCTGGTGATAATCCTAAGTTCGTCAATCTTGCTTGTATCAACATTGTTATCGCAGCCAACGCTGGCGGTGCATTCAGCCCATTTGGAGATATTACAACCCTGATGGTGTGGCAGGCCGGTCATGTCAGCTTTGCTGAGTTCATTCCGTTGTTTGTACCGTCATTGGTGAACTACTTGGTTCCCGCATTTTTGATGTCACTTTTTGTTCCAAACACAAAACCGAATACGATTCACCAACACGTTGAGCTAAAACGCGGGGCAAGGCGTATTGTCGCGTTGTTCATTTTGACGATTGCCACCGCAGTCTCTTTCCATGCTATGCTGCACTTCCCACCCGTTATGGGCATGATGATGGGCTTGGCGTACTTACAGTTTTTCGGATATTTTTTGCGTCAAACTCTTAAACACTCACTCGCAAAAAAAGCAGCTATGGCAATTGCCAATGGCGATGATCAGGCATTGAAGCGCTTAGGCTCAGTGGTTCCGTTTGATGTGTTTCATCGTGTGTCTCGAGCCGAATGGGACACCTTGTTGTTCTTCTACGGTGTTGTGATGTGTGTTGGCGGTTTAAGTTTACTTGGCTACCTCGAACTGGTTTCAAACGTCATGTACACGCAATGGAACCCAGTCTGGGCAAACGTAATGGTTGGTGTCCTATCTGCAATCGTCGATAACATTCCGGTTATGTTTGCTGTACTGACCATGGAACCAAGCATGTCGATGGGCAACTGGCTACTCGTCACATTAACCGCAGGTGTCGGGGGCAGTTTGCTTTCCATTGGCTCCGCGGCAGGCGTCGCTTTAATGGGAGCCGCGCGTGGACAATACACCTTCTTTGGCCACCTAAAGTGGGCTCCCGTCATCGCCTTGGGTTATGCCGCCAGTATTGCGGTACACTTGTGGATGAATAGCGGTTTATTTACTTAAAAACACCTAGAATTAGTCACTTAACTTGCAATGTAACCTAACGGTCGGATGGATGGTTAACGCCATCCATCACTTCAATCGCTCCCAACTCATATGGGTTGACGCCCTCTAAGCAGCCGACATTATAGCCATACTCACTCGGGTCAGAACGACGCTGATGGTGCGTATAAATACCGCACTCGCCACAGAAAAAGTGCTTCGCAGTGTGTGTATTAAATTGATACTGCTTCAAGACGTCTTCGCCTTGCACAATACGAATACCGTTCAAAGGTACAGACGCGACAATCGCGCCACGACGTCGACACATAGAACAGTCACACCGTCTCGGTTTCTCAATACCATTGGGTAACGCCAGTTCCAACTCAACTTTTCCACAGTGACAACTCAGTCGATGTAATGTGTTGATTTGGGTGTTGCCAACTTTCTTAATCATAACTTTTCCTTGTTGTTTTTCTATCTGTGTACATTATGTTAAACAGGTTAATATCATCATAATCTCGTCCAAAAACTCGACATCCATCACTTTTCGCGACATTTTATTGGCCGATTTGTTAGTTGCTATTTTGGCGACTGTCTATCGCGTCCGTGAGACGTGTTATCTCCGGCGCGGTTTTTAAACCAAGGAAATTAATTTATGGACAAAGATCATAGCCTAAGAGAGAACCTCTTGGCTCTGACGCTCGGCAGTGCGTTAGTGTCACTTGGGGTGATATTTTTTAGCAAAGTAGGATTGCTCACTGGCGGTACGGCTGGCTTGGCGATCTTCCTAACCAAAGTGAGTGACTTCAGTTTTGGTCAGATATTTTTCGCTCTTAACCTCCCTTTTTATATTTTATCTGTGATGCGCATGGGTTGGCGCTTCACTATCAATACCTTTATTGCAGTTTCGATTGTCTCTTTTGCGGTCGATCATCTGCATCATGTGATTGAGATTTCACGAATCGAACCTTTCTATGCGGCACTTTTGGGTGGTGGGCTGATTGGAATCGGTATGTTGGTAATTTTCCGTCACAAAATGAGTTTGGGTGGCTTTAACATTCTAGCGTTGTACCTTCAGGAACGTTTTGGAGTTCGAGCGGGTAAAGTTCAAATGGCGTTAGATTGTGCCATCGTGGTGATGTCACTGTTCATTGTAGATGTGCACCTTATCGCTCTATCTGTTCTAGGTGCCATCGCAACGAACTTGATTTTGGCGATGAACCATAAACCAGGACGATACCAAGCAAAAGCGCAAGCAGCATAATCATCGCTGCATAGTCAACAACCCTAAAGCCCCCAGCCAGTCGCTCGGGGCTTTTTCATTCAACGCTAAGATCACGTCAACGAGCTCGTTTTGCAGTGCTGCTGCATCTCTTCATCCAATTTAGCTTTATATTTCTGGCTAAGATGGAAGTGTACTTGCATCAACAAGTCATGTGCGTGGAACAGCTCAAACGCGTCGCTACCATTTTGCTGACAAATAGCCTCACAGCGCTCAGCATGCACTTTGGCTTCTTGCGGTTTATCCGCTTTAAGCAAGCTCATCGCTAAGCGATACTCTGCGCGCTCTTCTTGCATCCAACCCCCTGCCACTTTCCAATAGTCTAGCGCGAGTGTCGCTGCTTCTAACATCTTCGATTTTTCCATGCACGTGCGCTCAGCCAGCGCTTCGTACTGACATGCTAAGTTGTTTGCAGTGATCGCGATAGCGCGCGCTAATGGCCCTTCTGCATCGTTCGGCGTCATTCCTAACGCTGCCTTCACCAACCATTGACTCGCCAGTTCAAGCTGAACAAGTGCAGAAAGTTCATTCGAAATCAAAGCGTAAACTCGGCGTTGTTCTTGCTCTTCCAATAATTCCATATTGTCAGTGCCATCTACGAAATAGCGCACAACGGCAATACTGCGTTGAAATGCCAAACTCTCGGCAACCTTGCGTTCATCAAAGTGCTCTAAACAAGTAAGAAACTGTTCTGGGCACTGGAGATGCCCAATAGCGGTATGCAGCATCAATGCGAATATTCGCTCGATTTGGGTAACGTCTTCCACCTCGCTCAGAGCCGTTTCTAGCTTAGCATAAACTTGTTCGGGATTTTCCTCGTGATGCTGCCAACACTCACTCATGAAGGCATCAAAATCCGTTTTGAAAGGCATGTCCTTATTGTCCTTCTTCTATTCGTATAACGATTATGAAACTCTACACTATCGTTACCCCTGTGTAGCACGCTTAATCCCAATACGAGAATCGCCTCACTTAAAGCAGTGTACCTTGCTCCAACGCGAGCAAACGTTGCTTGCGCTCCACTCCACCTGCATACCCAGTCAGTTTTCCGCTTTTGCCAATAACGCGATGACAAGGCACCACGATAGAAATCGGATTCTTCCCGTTTGCTAACCCAACAGCACGCACAGCTTTAGGGTTACCTATCGCATTCGCGAGATCTTGATAGCTCCACGTTTCCCCATATGGAATGGTCGTTAGTGCCTGCCAAACTTGATTTTGAAAATCAGTGCCTGTCGCTGCAAGGGGCAAATCGAATTCGTTGCGCAGACCAGCAAAGTATTCATCCAGTTGGGTGACAGCTTGGCGCAAGACCGGATGCTGCTCGTCTCGCCCCCCCAGCTCACTCGGCTTAGTGGTGCATGTTTCAAACCAAATGCCAAGTAAGCCCTCAGCGTTCGATTGGATAGTCACCGTTCCTAGTGGACTCGGCATTTCGGTATAAAATGTTTTCATGATTGATTCCATAAGTGAAACGTCGCGTAGCTTCCCCAAGGGGCCGCAGTGTGCGTATTCAGTGATGGGTAACGCTGCATCGCCTTTTTCACCACTAAGTCTTTATCTAGAAAGCAATCGGGTTGAGATTGCCCTCGCAGTTGAGCATAACTGACGGTCCAAGGTCCAATGCCTTTCAAAGCTAGCCACTGCTGGGGGTCAGCTTCTGAGTTGTCCTGCATAAACTGGGCGAAGCGCACTAGCGTCTCTTTACGGCTTTGCGGCATGCGCAAAAAGCTCACGTCGGCGTTCGCAATATCACTGGGAGTCGGGAAAAAACGTTTTTCTGACTCACCACTAAGTGTGGCCACCAATAAGTTAAGTTGACCAATCGCAGCTTTAACCGACACTTGCTGGCCTAAAATCGCTCTAGCCCCTGCTTCCCATGCATTCCATACACCAGGAATACGAATACCTTTACTCGACACGAGCCCAGGCGCGACATACTCCAAATGCTGCTCAACAGTACAAATATCAGCGTCAAGATCGAACATACGACGAATGTCAGACACCAAATTTTGCAGCTTCGTTACGTCTTCAATTTCAAACGCCAGTTCTAAGTATCCTTCACCTTTTGTCGCTTTAAACCAGGCTTTGCTGTCATCCAAAAAAACGTTGCGCTGATAACTCTCATCACTCACCAGCTCAACCCCCTCAACCGCTCGCAAACGATAGAAGTCCAACATGTGCGACCAATTCAACTCACCTCGATAAGGTAAGGCAATTCGATTGCAACCCGCACCATCAAACTCTTTACGGCGTACTTGAGAAGGCGTTAGTTTGAGAAACTTTTGAAAAGCATCGTTAAAGCGGCGCGTACTGTTAAAACCTGACGCAAACCCCACGTCGGTGACCGACATAGAGCTGGAGTGAAGCAACTGTTTGGCGAACATTAGTTGCTGATATTGCGCATACTGCTTGGGTGACATACCTAGATACTGCTCAAACAACATACGTAAGTAACGGTCAGAAATCCCAACACGCTCAGCCAACTCAGACACCGAATGGTGATGCAACTCCCCTCTATCAATTAACGAAATCGCTCGTTGAAAGGTCGTCTCGACACCTTTCCATGCCCAAGATCCAGGCGCGCTGTCAGGTCGACAACGTAAACACGGACGGTACCCTGCTTGAAGGGCTTGCGTCTTATCAGCGAAATACTCAACATTTTCTTCTTTAGGCAAATTTGCCGGGCAAATCGGACGACAAAAGATTCCCGTTGTTTTTACCGCCACATAAAATCGCCCATCAAAACGACTGTCTCGCGCGACTCGCGCCTTGTGACACTGCTCGAAGGTCAGTGAGGTATGGGGGTGAATAAACATAGTGCTTTCCTTGCTCATGCCTTTTGTCATTTATTGTTCATAGGCATCGTTCAATATAGTGTTATTGTAGCTTGCTTAAGCGCCCACAATTAGCCATTTTCGGAACTCAATATTGAGATTTATTGGCATTAGCGTTTTTGTACACTAAAGTTAGATCCAGAACATCACAACAACGTCGGCTAAAGGGAATTGGCATGGACTTACATACTTGCGTAATTGTATTAAGAAACCAAAAGGTTATTACCAGTAAATCCGTAGATCATTCTATTGGAATTATCGAACGAGACTCAGATAACGAGATCTCAGAAATTCAGATTAATGCGACGGATGGACGTAATATTCGAACTTATCACTACAACAATGTAGAGGAGTCATTAGAGAGCTTAATGAACCTCTGACGGTTTTCTTTAACTCACCTTTCTCCCTTGTTAAAAGCGAAAGCAATAGAGCACAGTACATGTGCTCTTTTTTTGTTTAACAGCAAAAATGTTTATCGAAAATAATGACAGACCTTGATTTAAAACAGACAATAATCGGCAAATAAACACCCGAATATAAAAATCAAGACATTGATTTAAATAAATAAAAACCAATCATTCAATTTTTTAGAACGAGTTTATCAAAATCCTCCCGTTATTTTTATGTTCGCCTCTACCTAAACTGTTCTCAACAGCACGGGAGCACACGCTTCCCACTCATTGAAAAGAGTCAGAGGACAGAATCATGAAAGCACTATTACAGAAAATTACCACATCAAACGCAGGTTACAGCGCACTATCACTTCGCGTTCCAATCGGCATTATCTTTATGGCGCACGGCGCACAAAAACTATTTGGCTGGTTTGGTGGCTACGGCCTAGAAGGCACAGGTCAGTGGATGGCATCTATCGGTTTAGGTCCTGGCGTACTCATGGCGTTACTTGCGGGCAGCGCAGAGTTCTTTGGCGGCTTGTTCATTTTACTTGGTCTGCTAACTCGACCAGCAGCGGTTGCTTTGGCGTTCACGATGGTGGTAGCGATATTCTCTGTCCACTTTGAGAATGGCCTGTTCATGGCAAACAACGGTTACGAGTTTGGCTTGGCATTACTGGCAGCGAGCGTTTCTCTGGCGTTCTCTGGCGCAGGTAAAGCAGCGTTAGATAACTTATTAAACAAAAAGCTCTCTTAAGGAGGCCTTATGATTACGGTAAGACATGCAGCAGACCGAGGTCGAGCAAACTTTGGCTGGCTTGATAGCAAACATACGTTTTCTTTTGGTAGCTACTACGATCCTCAACATATGGGCTTTTCTGAGCTGAGAGTCATTAATGACGATGTAGTCAAGCCTGGCGCGGGTTTTGATACACATGGCCACCGTGATATGGAGATCATCAGCTATGTGTTGGAAGGTGTTATCGCACACAAAGACAGTGAAGGTAACGTCAAAACACTACCTGCAGGTGAATTCCAACTCATGTCGGCAGGGAAAGGGATTTACCACAGTGAGTACAATGCATCGAACCAAGATACGCTGCGGTTTCTACAGATTTGGATTCAACCGAACACATTTGGAACCAAACCAGGTTATCAGCAAAAAGATTTTGGTCGCAATCCTGGGTTAACGACTATCGCAACTCCAACTGGAGAAAACGGCACGCTACTTATTAAGCAAGATGCGACTTTGCATCAGTTAATTCTTGAGCCAAGTAGCGAACTAAACTTTGAGATTGAGTCGGGCCGAAATCTATTCATCCATCAAGTGACTGGGAGCCTTAGTGTCGACAATACCACTTTGACGGCTGGCGACGGCGCGAAGGTTGAACACCAGAGTAAGGTTGTTTTGCGCAATACATCAAACGAAAGCACAACAGCCCTGTTGTTTGACTTACCATAACTATCGACTCATCGAGATAAAAACAAAGCCGCCTTGATTTCTCAAGGCGGCTTTTTCGTTTTTCTGACTTTTCATTCAACGCTATTCGTCGGAAGTGCCAGAACCAATTTGCTGAAAACTGTAAGCGGTCAGTGGATCGATCTCTTTGACAATTTCTTCCACTTGCTTAATCGCGTCTACAGACGAGCTAGCTTTACGATAGCTCAAATAGATAGGGCGACACCAATCTTCTACTCCAGACACCTTGTGAAGCTGCCCATTAGCGATAAATGGCTCCACGAGAGAGATTGGTAAGTACGCGGCTCCACCCTTCTCTAAAATAAAGTCCAATGCGATACGCGCTGTTGAAGTGCGTAAATATGGAGCCGGAATCTTAGGGTGACGCTCAGAATGCTCTGAGGAGAAACGCGTCCCCCAGTCAACGTACACATATTTGTTTTCGAAAACGGTATCTAAAGAATCTTTCTCAGTTGATACCAGAACGAGAACAACATCCGCCACTTTTTTACAGTTAAGCTCATCAGCTTTGATCTGATCGAACGCAAATGCCATATCTAACGTGCGCTCTAGCAAGCTACGACTGAGCATCTCACGTCCCATCACTTCTGCCATGAAGCCATAACCACCAAACGAATCTGTGACGACACTTAAACAATTCTGTAAATAAGCGTCCCAAATGTTTGGCGTGCCACCTAACGTTAGTTGCAGCGCTTTGCCATCTTCAAGCGATAATTCTAGCTTCGCTTGTTGCAATGTAGTGACCATTACCTCGGCATAGCTGATTAAGCGCTCACCTGCAGAGGTCAACTTTATGTTATTTCGATCACGAATAAACAATTGCGTATCGAAGTAACTTTCCAATTGTTTGATACGTGCGCTCACAGCGGCTTGGGTAATATAAAGGTTCTCAGCAGCACGTCCGAAGTGACGAACTCTTGCCAGCTCTAAAAATGTTCGAAAGACTTTTACATCCATAAACCATCTCCTGGTTAATATAAAACCAGATTAACAACTAATTAAAATCATGACGACAAAAAAGTTTTGTTTTTCTTTTGTTAGATTTAAGCCTAATTTTCGCCGTAAGTTCACTACATTCATCAATAACGGTTACAGAGGCTGTTGACATGTCTGACACTGAATTCCGTCATGGCAAAAAACGTTTTTACGATAACGTAAAATTCCCACGCGGCTTTGCAAAGTCTGGCGATTTTACTCTTTCAGAAGAGGAAATCCTAACAATTTATGGGGATACAATGCTTGGCTTAGAGTCAGGCGAATTAACACCTGAAAACAGCGAAGAGAAACACTTCATCAAGGTGTTAGAAAACCCGGGCAAAGCAAAAACAAAACTTGAGCGTACGTGGCTAAAGTACACCCAACTTGCTCGTGGTCGCAAGCGCTTCCATACGCTAAATGGTCGTAACAAGCCTGACGCCACAGAAGAATACATTGAAGAGAGTTTGGTTGAAGACGATTAATAACCAATAACCTAGTTCTCGCCTTTTTCTAGCAGTAGGCGAAAGCTCGTTTGACTTTACTGAGCGAGCAAGACAAGCTCATTTCTTCTCCTAAAGCCCAAGGGGGCATTCTCCCAAGGGCTTTTTTAATATTTGGGTGATGACCGTTTACTTGGCGAGCGTCGCAATCTTTTTCAGAAAGCTCTCTTTCAAATGCTCTTGGTCATATTCCAAGTGATAGGTGTTGTGGAAGCCAATTTTTAGCTCAACACCATTCCCTCTCAAGAAAACGTTGTACCCATCGTAGTCAGAAAACGCTTCTACACCTTCATACATTTTACCAAATTCGGTTGGCGTACCGTTGTTCATCACACATTCGTAAGCCTGTAGTACTTTGCTCGGATCTAACTCATTTTTCATACCGAATTCCTCACTGGTTTACACATTTCAATTATGGTTAAAGAATGAGCGCCATGCCATATCTAACCCATAATATTTGAAGTTCGTGTGCGATTTCGCACTCTGTAGGTTGTTAAAAAACAAGGTTAAGTGCGAAGGCAGAACTTAATTTAGATCATAAATTTTATCTATTGATTCGTCAGTTTCATAATGCAATTTCTTTGTAAAAAATCGTCTTATAAAAGCATTTAGATATAAAAATCGTCGACAAAACCAACATTGGTTAAAGAAAAAGCAAAATTTTGACCTAAAACAATAGCAGTTCGCCATTACTTATTTTATAATGCGAATTAATGTTTCAGTACATCGTCAATTCCAATAACTAGGGGCACAAAATGAGACTTATCCCGTTAACTCGAGCAGCACAAGTAGGTAAGTGGGCAGCTGCGCATATCGCTAAGCGTATCAACGACTTTAAACCTACTGCTGAGCGTCCATTCGTTCTGGGTCTACCAACTGGTGGCACTCCTCTAGCAACCTACAAAGCCCTAATCGAGCTTTACCAAGCCGGCGAAGTCAGCTTCAAAAACGTCGTGACTTTTAACATGGATGAGTACATTGGCATCCCTGCGGATCACCCAGAATCTTACCGCTCGTTCATGTACAACAACTTCTTTAATCACATTGATATTCAAGAAGAAAATATCAACCTACTGAACGGTAACACAGACGATCACGACGCAGAATGTAAGCGTTACGAAGACAAAATTAAGTCTTACGGCAAGATCAACCTGTTCATGGGCGGCGTGGGTAACGACGGTCACATCGCGTTCAACGAGCCAGCGTCATCTCTTTCTTCTCGTACTCGCATCAAGACCCTCACTGAAGACACTCGCATTGCGAACTCTCGCTTCTTTGACGGCGACATCAACCAAGTGCCTAAATACGCGCTGACTATCGGTGTTGGTACGCTTCTAGACTCAGAAGAAGTGATGATCTTGGTCACTGGCCATAACAAAGCTCAGGCACTTGAAGCAGCCGTGGAAGGTTGTGTAAACCATCTATGGACAGTTTCTGCACTTCAGCTTCACCCTAAAGCGGTGATCGTATGCGACGAACCAGCTCAACAAGAACTGAAAGTGAAGACAGTGAAGTACTTCTCTGAGCTAGAAGCAGAAAACATCAAAGGCTTTTAACCCATAGGATGGCAGCCTAGAAATACACTAAAAATACAAAACCCGTGTTGAACACGGGTTTTTTCTTATCTGAACAGCGGGCTTAAGTCGTCAATAAGCTTTAATACCAAACTGACGAAGACGCTTAGGAAGCACTTCATCCAACTTGTCTAGTTCACTCGGTTCGACTTCGATAAGATTGAAATGATGCTGCTCATAAACAGTACGAATGGTCTCACGGTCGGCCTGAGCCATCTCCCCATCGTCACTTCCCCAAAATTGCAAATAGACTTTGCCACCTGGCAAGTAAAAATCGCTAGTGACATCTTGGTCAATCGGCAACTGACGCTCATAAGCGTGCACTACACCAGCCAAGTACAGCCAGTTGTCAATGAGCAACTCACCCTTAGAGCGTACGTAATGCCCATCTAATGTTCGGTGCTTGGCTTCAAATTTTTGGCGAAAGCTTGAGTACGATTTATCCGTAGAATGTGACTCCGCGTCTTGCCCTAAAAACTCAATGACAGACTGCTTAAGACGCTTGTTACGCAGCACCACATCGTGCCATACGACAAAGGTATTTTGTGTTTCTTTATCGGTTCTTTGCTGCCCACCAGCGCGCACACCAGCTTCTGTGACACTCCATCCCTCTTCGGATTTGGTCAACCAACCCAGTTCACTCAAAAGCTGGTTCATGCGCTTCGCATTCAATTTCAGCTTTTCACCCAGTTGTGTCGCGCTCAATGTTTTCCCTGAGCTGGGAGTCAGCTCAATATGTAAGTTGGTCGGCCAGACGATGAACTGGCCAAATTTAGGGTGATCCACATACTCACCGCCAAACTTTGCCCCTTCTTCGGTCAAAATCCACTTTTCATCTTGGCGAACGATGTAGCCTGCACGTTTGAGATCGGCAAACAGCAGCTTAGCTTCTACCTTGCGCATTTTCGCTAATGCCGACGTCGATATTTTTTCAGACATGTGGGTACCTCATGCTGCTGCAAAATTGAACACTATGTCGTCATAGTAACGCATTGATTTCACGGCTTGAAGTCAGGCAAACAAGATTTCGTGTTACAAATAGCAAAGCCAGCGTATAGGTGCTGGCTTTGTTATTTCGGTAAAAAAGCGAATGTTATTTAATAAAAGCGATGCATCCTTGCAAAATCACTAAATTCACAATGTCGATGAAGAATGCACCGACAATTGGAACCACCATAAATGCTTGTGGTGATGGACCATATCGACTCACGATGGAGCCCATATTCATGACCGCAGTCGGTGTAGCACCTAACCCAAAACCGCAGTGTCCGCTAGCGATCACCGCCGCATCGTAGTTGCCTCCCATCATGCGGAATGTTACGTAGTAAGTGAACATCGCCAACACTGCCGACTGAATAGCAAGAATAATAAGGAATGGGATCGCAAGATCGAAAATATTCCACAATTTCAAACTCATCAAGGCCATGGCAAGAAATAGAGATAGTGCAACCGTGCCAAGAATATCAACGGTTTCTAAATCAGCCTTGCGCGCCTTCGTCACTTCCATGATGTTAGTGATAACAACACCAATAAACAGCGCATAAACAAAATCGGGAATCATTAACCACTTGATGTCAAAACTGCTTACCCAACTCTCGAGATACTTCGCGCCTGTCACGCAAAGTAGAATGATGGACAAGCTTTCAACGACTCTTTTCGCTGTGACACGATCTTCCTCATGTTCGTTGTACGTCACCAGTTCAGGGAAACTCTGATGACTTTGATTGGTGCGTCCGTATTCCGATTCCAAGTTGTGTTTGTTTAGTAGCTTTTGTGCAACAGGGCTGCCAATAATCCCGCCCATCACCAAGCCAAATGTAGCAGAAGCCATTGCCACCTCTAGAACATTATGCAAACCATACATTTCTTGAAAAGTTTGCGACCACGCAGCTCCAGTTCCATGTCCGCCAGAAAGCGTAATGGATCCGGCGATCAACCCCATGAGTGGATCTAACCCCAACGCTGTTGCTAAGGACACGCCGACCGCATTTTGGATAAGAATGTAGACCGATGCCACAACTAGGAAGATGAAAACCTTCGCACCGCCTTTAATCAGTTGGGTGTAATTTGCCGCTAAGCCAACGGTTGCAAAAAACATCAGCATAAAGACGTTTTGCAGTGGTAAATCAAAGGAGACATCCACACCATTTAAGTGCATCGTCGTGATGACGCAAGCGACCACTAGACCACCAACAATTGGCTCTGGAATATTAAATTTTTTTAAGGTTGGTAACTTGGTATTGATGAACTGCCCTAAAAACAACACGCAAATTGCGACGAGGAACGACTCCTGTGGGCCGATAGATATTACCTGATTCATGAGACCTCTTTACTCTACTCTTTCTCATTCATTGAGCACGAGCTCAACGTGAGATAGGTGCCTAAGCCAGTCAGATTGCCTCTCGAAACTTTTGTTTTCTAGGCCTCTTTGACCATTGATTCTCATCAAGTAAGAAATAGGCAGACCTAAAATTATGCTAATTATCATTCAGTGAGAATATTCATTTAGAACAGGCGATAAGTGTATTGATGGGAAGAGAAAAACAACACTTCTCAACTTATGAGAAGCAATTAATTTCCATATAAAACAAAACCTCAAAACAACGACCACATAGGTGGATATTTAGAGCGAATGAGAGAGGCGGATACACTAGGTTTTAAATTATTACTTTCTCTCTAATGCACTAGGTGTTATACATATATATAACACCATCTCAACCAAGAGATTCACTCATGACTAATTGGCATGATCGCCAACCGATATTTCGACAGTTGGCAGACCAGATCACGCAGCAAATACTGCAAGGTGTCTGGCAAGAAGGCGATGCTCTGCCCTCCGTCCGTAGCATCTCTGCAGATATGAAAATTAACCACCTCACCGTAATGAAAGGCTATCAATTGCTTGTTGATGACGGGCTAGTGGAGAAAAAACGCGGTCAAGGTATGTTTGTCGCTTCAGGAGCAAAGCTCAAATTACTCGCAGACGAGAAGGCACGTTTTCTTCAGCAACAAATTCCGCAGATAGCCGACACAATACAGCGTCTGGATATGTCACTCGACGAATTCATTCAACAACTAAAACCACACTTGAAAGGTGACCAATGAGCGCATTAGTCAGTGTAAACAACGTCTCCAAGCAATATCAGCAACAAGGAGAAGCACTGCATGAAGTGAGTTTCGACCTACATGCAGGACAAGTACTTGGCTTACTCGGCCATAATGGCGCAGGTAAATCAACGCTTATTAATGCCCTACTCGGTGCACATGAATATCAGGGCACTATTCGTATCAACGGATTTGAACCCATTATGCAACGCGACAAGATAATGCAGAGCTTATCCTACATCTCGGATGTCAACGTTCTGCCAGATTGGATGACCGTTGCTCAACTGCTTAACTATACCGAGGGCGTGCATCCAGGGTTCAATCGCGCCCAAGCAGATACGCTACTTCGTCAAACGGACATCAAACCTCGTGCGCGTATCAAATCTTTATCCAAAGGGATGAAGGTGCAATTACACCTCGCGATTGTGATCGCAACCAACACCCAAATCCTCATATTGGATGAACCGACACTCGGGTTAGATCTCGTGTATCGCGAGACGTTTTATCGTCACTTATTGGAATGGTTTCACGACGGCGATCGCGTGTTGATCATCGCCAGTCATGAAGTATCAGAGATTGAGCACTTGCTGACAGATGTTCTGATTCTTAAGCATGGTCGCCCCGTTCTGCAAACCTCGATGGACAGTATCAGTGAAGACTATTTCATTCTTGAAGCCAACGACGAGCACCGCACACAAATTGAAGCGATGAACCCACTCTCGTCACAAAAAGGCCTCGGTTCAACGAAATGGTTACTCAAAGCCCAGTATGCCCAACAAGCAGAAACAATGGGCTCCATCCATGGGGTGAAGTTAGCGGATCTATTTTTAGCATTGCAGAAGGAGGCAGCGTAATGCGTTCAGTTGTCGCGATGTTGCAAAAAGAGTGGTTAGAAAACCCTCTTGTTTTACGTATTCCACTGTTTGTGTTGGCGTGTGGAGTTATTCTCTTTGTGAGTTTAATGAGTAACGACACTCTACAACACAATATGTTTTTCCAAATGAGCTTTGGTGGCGATGTCAGTGACATTCACAAAGAGCTTGGTGATGATGTCAATATGTTGATTACCGGAGGAGCAGGGCTGCTGTCTATCTTGTTAGCCGTTCAGTACTTCCCAAGAACGCTACGCAAAGAACGGGCGGAAGGCAGCATTATGTTTTGGCGCAGTATGCCTGTCAGTGACATAAAAACCCATTTAGTGAAGCTAGGATTTGGCTTATTGGTGATTCCGCTCGTCTGCTCGGTGCTCGTACTCGCTGCAAATTTAATGTTGTGGTTGCTGAACATCTCTACTGATCACCAATTGGCTTTATTGTACCGCCAAGCCTCGTTAGGTTACGTGCTGCTGCATTGGGGAGAGTTTTTAATCAGAATGTTTTTCGCCGGTATTCTGCTGTTACCGCTGGCATTAACTGCGATGGCTATTTCACAAAAAGTGAACTCACCACTGGTCATTTTGTTTATCGCCATTTATGCGCTGCGTTGGATGCCTATCGCACTTTTTGGTTTCTACGGGCTAGATCAGTTTTTCTCCGAAGTGCTTTACCTTCCGCTGCACGCCATTATTACACCAAACCCATTCAATGCCATTCCTCAAGCGGGTTGGTTAAACGTTGGCATTTACGCCTTCATTGGTATTCTTGGTTGGACAGCTAGCCTCAAGTTCAGCCGAACTATCCAATAATTCTTCGTTCAATAAACGACCAAACCAAGTCATAAAAAAACGGTCACAACCAGTGTTGTGACCGTTTTTATTTCGCCTCTAGGAGCTCATCCACTTAACTTTAACCAAGGAATGAAATGTAGCCTTGCAAGATAATTAAGTTGACGATGTCGATAAAGAAAGCGCCCACAATTGGCACCACCATAAATGCTTGTGGCGACGGGCCAAATCGGTTAACGATTGAACCCATGTTCATTACGGCTGTTGGGGTTGCACCCAAGCCAAAACCGCAGTGCCCCCCTGCAATAACCGCAGCATCGTAGTTGCTTCCCATCACTTTGAACGTAACATAGTACGTAAAGATTGCTAAGACGACAGACTGCACAGCTAAAATAACCAAGAATGGAATCGCTAGATCGAAGATATTCCATAACTTCAAGCTCATCAGAGCCATCGCTAAGAACAGAGATAGCGATACCGTACCTAACATATCGACCGTTTCGGCATCTAACTTACGAATCTTGGTCACTTCCAAGAAATTCGTAATGATCACACCAATGAATAGCGCATATACGAAGTCTGGAATCATCAGCCATGAGATTTCATACGTGCTTACCCATTGCTCGACATACTTGGCCCCAGTAACACAGATCAGTAGGAAGAAGAGTTTCTCCACCACTTTTTTCGCCGTTACTTTATCTTCTTCGTATTCATTGTAAGTCACCAACTCCGGGAATTTCTCGTGAGTTTTGGCATCTCGACCACCACGACCATACTCAGACTCTATGCTGTTCTTTTCGACTAGGCGCTGCGCTACAGGGCTACCAATGATACCGCCGATGATCAAACCAAAAGTCGCTGATGCCATTGCAATTTCTAAGACGTTATCCAATCCATACACGTCTTGAAAGGTTTGTGACCACGCAGCACCTGTACCATGACCACCAGACAGAGTAATCGAGCCAGCAATTAACCCCATCAAAGGATCTAAACCGAGCGCCGCCGCAAGTGAAACGCCAACGCCGTTTTGTATGATGATGTAAAACGATGCGACAGCTAAGAAGATAAAAACCTTCGCACCTCCTTTCATCAACTGAGTGTAATTTGCGGCCAAACCAACTGTCGCAAAAAACATTAACATAAACGTATTTTGTAATGGCAAGTCGAACTCTAAATCGATGCCGTTGAAATGAAGAGCAGTAATCATGCAGGCTACAATAAGACCACCTACAATCGGCTCAGGTATGTTGAATTTCTTTAAAATCGGTAGCTTAGCATTAATAAAATGCCCCAGGAAAAGCACACTGATTGCGACCAAGAAGGACTCCAGTGCACCTACAGATATTAAATGATTCATATCGCCTCTTATTATTGTTCTCTTCATTCTCCGTAATGAATGAGTGTTAGTTTAACCTTCGTTCAATAGCAAATTTTCTCGCTTTATTGTTTCGAAAATACTCAAAAAGTTGGTGTAGATGCGCCTTAGGCTAGTTTAAGGGGCGCTCCTTAAGCGATGTGTCAGTTTTTACGCTGTTAGCAAGCCCTTAAATGTGAAAGGAGCTGATACAGCTCCTTCAAATGGCCCCTCGCAATACCTGTGCGTTATCGCTTGGGCTGTCGTGTTGTGAGTAAATTCTGGGTGACACTTTCTGAACCACTTCGGGCTCCCTTACTTAAACAGAATGTGTCAATTACTATCAAACAAAGTTCCTTCCCGTTGTAACCGCTAAACGCCGAGAGCGCGTTCAAAACAATTGGGTTTGCCTGTTCCTGTCGTAGCTTTTCAACTCTGGCTCATGGTGTATAAACGAGCCGAATCCAAGGAAACTCTCAGGCTGCAACAAACGTTTTCGTCACAACGGAGCAGGATTATAACATATCGCTGATAATTTTCTTCAATTCAGTGACATTCACCAACCCCATGGTTAAACCTTGCAATGATTAACTGCCTATTATCATTTTCACAGATAAAGATCGAAGCACAGTTACTCAGTAAGCTTCTTAGAAAACGATGCATAGCTAATAACTTCACCGCCGTTCTTATCCAAGAGGTCTTGATAAACGCCCTAGAGAACCAAGCAGCCGAAATATGCGATGTTATCATGATTGCTTTTCGAGACCGACGTCCCGACTTTGGCTAATGAGTACAACCCCAACTATGCATCAGACAAAAACATGTATAATTTTTTATACAAGTTATTCAATAACAAGAGTCCCACATGAACATTCATTCGCTTTGCGCTGCGCTATTACTCAGCATCGTCTCATCAGCTACAGCAGCTGAAAACATTCGTATTCAATATTCTCCCATAGAGACAACTCATGAAAAAATCGCCCAACAATCGATTAAAAGCAGCGATGTAAACACCATCTTTGTTGAGCTGTCTCAGGCCTACTTTCCATTTGATAAAGCTCTCACGCTGGTTTACGGCGGAGAAGATGGTCCAATGTATGATCCTGATACACACACAATATACGTTCCTTACACTTTTTATTTGGAGTCGCTCAATTACTTCTCCAATAATCAGTATGGAGAACGCTTCGGAAAATCCCCAAAAACAGGGGCGCTAGATACGTTATTGCACACTTTACTTCATGAAGCTGGACATGCTTACATCGAAGATCAAAGCATCCCTGTTCTCGGAAAAGAAGAAGATGCGGTCGATAATTTTGCCACTATTTTAATGATTGACTTCCTAAAAGATGGCGCAGATATGGCCATTAGCGCCGCCGACATGTTCGCATTCGAATCCGACGACAGACCGGACTACTACGATTTTGGCGAGTACATTGACGAACACAGCTTTGATTTGCAGCGTTACTTTTCAACGTTATGTTTGGTGTACGGTAGTGATCCTGAGCAATACAAAGCCTTACTCGATGAAGTAGAAAAAGACTACCTGCGTGATCGCAAAGAGTTCTGCCAATTCAATTACGGCAACATTCGCGACAATTGGCTGCATTACTTGCAAAACAATGAACCAAAAGAAAATTCGCCACGTAAAAGCGATTAGAAAATCTCAAATAAGAAGACCGCAATGACAAACCTCACCATATTTTATGACGGAACCTGCCCGCTTTGTGCCAAAGAGATGAAGGCGCTAAAACAACGCGATTCCAAGCAGCACATCAAAACCGTCGATATCTATAGTGATACATTCGCAGATTATCCGCAGATCGATCCTGAACAAGCCAACACCATTTTGCACGCCCTCAACGAAAAGGGGGAGCTTCTGCTTGGGTTGGACGTGACTCATCGTGCGTGGCAATTAGTTGGTCGCGGTTGGCTCTACGCTCCACTGCGTTGGCGCCTCGTTAAACCTGTTACTGACTGGCTTTACCTCAAATTCGCAAAGAATAGGTATCGCGTCTCATATTGGTTAACAGGGACTTCTCGTTGCAATAGTGGGTCGTGTTCACGTTAATTGTGATCCCGCTTAAAAATGCTACGACCTTCGTCTAGATTTACAAATTTCCAGTACTTCTGATTGATTAACTCGGTTAATCTCTAAGCATTACAACAATAAGTATTAACACTTTTATCAGGCAAGCTTATTCAGCTTGTCACTTGTAACGCTGCGCCGAGAGAAGGACGTCTCTATGAATCTGACGATCAGAAAACGACTATATATCCTTTCAATAATTCCAATTCTAACTATGGCAATAGGCATGATGTGGTTCACCTACGTACAAACCACGGCCTACAACGAGCACGAGATTGAGCAAACTCGAAGTCGAATGATGGAGATGAAAAAAGCCGAACTCAAAAGTTACGTACAAATGGCGCGTTCCGCTGTCGAACCGCTACTCGCACAAAATGCCCCACTGGAAGAGGCTCTGCCTATCTTGAAACAACTAGAGTTTGGTCAATCCGGCTACATCTTTGGTTATGATTCAAAAGGCGTTCGTGTCGTGGTGGGTAAAAACACCAAAGGCATCGGGGAAAACTTCTATAACTTGCAGGACAAGAAAGGCAATTACCTGATTCAGGATTTGCTAAAAAATGCCAAAACTGGTGAGTTCACGACTTATTACTTCCCGAAACTCGGTCAGAGTGAAGCACTACCGAAACTCAGCTACTCAGTCTTTATTCCTGAATGGGACTTGATGTTGGGTACGGGTTTCTACACGGACGATATCGACGCCATTGTGGCAGACATGGAAAAAGCAGCACACGAAGATCTCAACACCACACTAACTGCGATAGCCCTGTTTTGTGCCTCGATAACAGCAATAGTTGCAGTCTTTGCCGTATTTGTTAACCGCAGCATCATGAAGCCTATTGAGCAGTTTGATGCTTCAATTCACTCTTTCGCGCAAGGCGATGCAGATTTAACCGCGCGCATGGAAGAATCGAGCGTGCCGGAGTTCACCCAACTTAGCCGTAACTTCAATATCTTCGTTGAAAGCCTGCAAGGCATCATCAAGAGTGTTAGCCATGTCGGACAAGAAGTGGTTTCAGAGACCAACGAGATGTCACAGCGTGCATCGCAAGTGGACGAGTTAGCTTCAGGTCAACGTGAAGAAACCGAACAGGTCGCTGCGGCAATGACTGAGATGACAGCAACGGCGCACGAGATTTCAAACAACGCTAACCAAGCCGCGCAATCAGCCAGAGACGCCGATGAAAACTCACAACAAGCAAAACACATTGTTGATTCGGCAGCGAACTCTGTCGAAGCGCTCGCGCTAGAGGTGTCGGAAGCCAGCACGGTAATTTCTCGTTTAGAGAGCGACGTACAAAACATTTCTTCTTCGCTAGAAGTGATTCAAGACATTGCCGAGCAAACCAACCTATTGGCACTAAACGCAGCCATTGAAGCAGCCCGTGCAGGCGAACAAGGTCGAGGCTTCGCAGTCGTTGCCGATGAGGTTCGTAAACTGGCAAGTCGCACTCAAGACAGCACAGGCGAAATTCACCAAATGATTGAGCAGTTGAAGTCTGGCTCGGATGCAGCAGTGAAAGCCATGGGCTCAAGCCAAGCGCGTGGTGAAGCAACGGTTGAGGAAGCACGAGCTGCCTCTGCCGCACTGCAAGAAATCCAAGCCGCAATTGCTAACATCATGGACATGAACACCCTGATCGCAACAGCAACCGAAGAGCAAAGCCAAGTTGGCCAAGAGATTTCACAACGCATCGAAGTCATCTCTCAACAAAGCAGCCAATCGGCACACCTTGCGAATCAAAACCGCGCAGGTAGTGGCAACCTAAACCACAAAGCTAACGAGCTGTACGACTTGGTCGGTCGCTTTACGGTTTAACGCTTTCCTCACCCATTCTCCATGCAAACAGCGACGCCAAAACGTCGCTGTTTTTATTTCTGCTATCCTCATACGACTTAGCTATAATGCCGCCAACTTAGCACCCATAAGGGCAAACCAGATGATTATTATGACCACCAATTTCGGTGATATCGAGATTGAACTGAACCTAGAACGAGCGCCAGTTAGCTCAAAGAACTTCAAAAAATACTGTGAAGATGGCTTCTACAACGGCACCATTTTCCACCGCGTTATCGATGGCTTTATGATTCAAGGTGGCGGTCACACCGAAGACATGGCAGAAAAGCCAACACGCGCACCGATCGCGAACGAAGCAAACCGTGGTCTAAAGAACCTTGTTGGTACTATCGCAATGGCGCGTACCGATGCACCGCACTCTGCAACGGCACAGTTCTTCATTAACTTGGAAGACAATGATTTCCTAGACCACACCGCTACTACCAACCTAGGCTGGGGCTACGCCGTGTTTGGTAAAGTGACCGCGGGTATGGATGTCGTAAACCGCATCGCGAAAGTGAAAACGACCTCTAAACTTGGTCATGATGATGTGCCATGCGATCCAATCATTATCGAGAAAGTGACGGTCAGCGAATAAGCCCATTCATCTCTTCGGAGAAATCGTCGCTATAAAACAATAAAAGCGCCTAACGTTATATGACTTAGGCGCTTTTTGTTTTCGTTGCTGAAACAAATGAGCAGCGAGTTTACAGTGTAAAGAGTGAGCAGTTCTAGCGATTACATTCCTTTGAATAAACTTTGAGATGCACGGCTCACAGGGAGCTTGTTTTCTCCAACGTGCACAAACATTCTGCCAGCAAAGTCTTTGTTTACTTTGCTAATTTTGCACACTTGCACCACGCTTGAACGGTGCACTTGCCAGAACTGTTCTGGGTTAAGCTGCCCTATCAACTCTTTCAACGATGTACGAATCAAATACTCCTGCACTTTGCCTTGTCCTTGTTGGGCATACACAGAAACGTATTTTTCTTCCGCTTTGAAATACAACACATCAGACGTGGCGATCAGATGAATATCTTCCCCTTGCGTCGCTTTGATCCACTGAAGATATTGCGGCGCTTGTGGAGCGGATAATTGCTGCAACTGTTCTAACAGGCTGCTCATCTGCACATTACTGCTTTCTTGCTCTCGCTTAGCAAGGCGTGCTTTCACTCTTTCACACGTCGTCAGAAGGCGCTCATCAGAGATAGGCTTGAGCAAATAATCGGCGGCATTTTGCTCAAAAGCTTTGATGGCGTAATCATCGTACGCAGTGACAAACACAATCAAAGGTGGATTGGCGAGTTGATTGAGTTTTTGCGCTAATGTCATGCCATCCAAAACTGGCATACGAATATCGAGAAACGCAATATCAGGTTGGTTTTGCTCAATGGCTTGCAACGCTTGTTCACCATCGGCGACTTTGGCTATCACCTCTAGCTCTGGCCACACTTCAGCTAGGCTTTTATCAAGATGACGCCTCAATAGCGGTTCATCATCAGCAATAATGACAGTAAACCCTGTATTCATTCCTTTCTTCCTTGATTACGATTCCATTGGCCAGCTCAGGCGAACACAAACGCCACCCTGAACAGACTCACTGATAGAAACCTCTCCTTGCCCTGCGAACAAAGCTTCAACTCGCTGCTTGAGATTACTTAGACCCACGCCAGAGCCCATGTGACCACTCACGTGATTCAAGCCAACACCCGTGTCTCTGACTTCAATCTTCAAGTTCTGTTGTTCGCGCTTGATGAGCAAGCTGACTTCACCACCCTCTCGCTTCGGCTCAATACCATGGATGATGGCGTTTTCGATTAAAGGTTGGAGCATCATCGGCGGTAATTCGGTTCTGCCTAACCCCTCTTCCACTTCAATCTTGTAACTGAGTCGGTCACCCAAACGAGTTTGTTGGATGCCTAAGTAAGCCTCAAGTAACGCCGTTTCATTGTCTATGGTGGTGTGTTCTTCGCGTGAGCTTTTTAGCGTTGCACGCAGTAGCGCGGTTAACTGTTCTAGCATCAGCTTGGCTTTATCGACATCTTGCGACATGAGCGCGCTGATATTTGCCAAAGTATTGAATAAGAAATGCGGTTCAATCTGGCTTTGCATCTGCTTAAGCTGACTTAGCAACAGCGCACGATCTTGCTCTGCTTTCTCGCGCTTGATGGCTTCCAACTCTCGTTGAGCAACCGCCTCTTTCTCACGCGAGTAAAAATAGAAATAACACATACCGCTAAACAGTAATCCCATTAAGCCAACAGGGATCATATCGGAGATACCAAAATACTCTCCGAGCCAAAATTGCGCATTAATCACCCCAAACAATAAACAGGCAACAAGCGAACACACCACTTCTATCATACGTGGGATGGTTGGAAATAAACGGTCAATCAACCATGAGAAGAAGATAGCCGAATAGCCAAATCCAAAGCTAACCGCCACATGAATGTAAAATGGACCGCCCCAAACCGAGAGCGTCATTGCTGCGATAAAGAGACAAAATGCCGTGGTCACTAATAAGCTACGCGGCCATCCACTTTTCACCACTGATTTTGCTGAACACATTTAGAATTTCCCTTTGATGTTAAATACAATCATATGCTTATCATTGATTTGTGCGTAAGCAGATTGGTCGTCTCCGGTTAAAAAGCGTGCGGCAACTTCCACTTCTACACTTTGATCGCCGGTATCAATCCATTGGTAGTTAAGCCACTGCGTGACAATCACACCGCCATCTTGGGGCGACAGCATCACATCCAACGTAGGGGTTACATCACTTAGCCAGCCCATATTCGCTTTGCCGTTCCATGCAGCCCATGCTTCCACATCCCAACTCCAGTGCAGCATTAGGCTATGCTGAACGATATTGGCATGCTGAAACCCTTGGGCGTAGCTTGTCGCAAGTAGAGCGCTGCTAGCCAATAGAGAGTTGTTAGGATCAGGGATCTGAGAGAGTAATTCGCCGCGCTCTATTGCTTGTTGCCATTCGCTTTTCGACCATGCACGGCTGTCGTACCAATATTCGGCAATCACGTTGTGTCCAGCTTGGTTTGCCCAGTTCAATCCAATTAAGGCTTGGAATGCGCTGCCCTGCTCCTCAACCGAAACGGGTTGGTAAAGATCACCCTGCTGAAACTGATAGCCAACACTTTGCTTTTGCCACAGCATGGAACCGTGCATGGCGATGGATTCATCCCACACCGCAATGGCACTGGCTCCGAGTAAACCTCGGCGCACATCATCGTAATAACCAATAAGTTGATACTCGGTATCACCCACCAGCGCATAACGACGAATACCAACACCTTGCTGCTCTGCGGCTTGATCAAGTGCACTCTGGTCTTGTTGCCCCCAGCTTGAATCCGTCGCAATGACTGTCCACTCGCCGGCCATATCGTAGTGTGAAAGTGAAAACACGCCCGCCCCCTCTTCTGCGACTAAGCCAACCGGGTTTTGTCGATAAGGCTTAAACAGGTCCAAAGGTCGGTAGCCATAACCCACTCCCCAATCCACGCGCAACTTACCCAAACTCACATCAAGTGTAGTGTCACCGACTTGCCACTCCCCTAGCCAAGCCAACTCTCGAATCAACAGTTGGTTATCAGCTTCACTCCACCAATCACTCTCTCCTTGTTGGTTGAGGTACAACCCTTGGCTGTACAGAGCAAACAAGCCACTAAAGTTCTGATAATTCACCTGCACATCCAACAGTGCATTAAGTGAATCACGAGAACTGCCCTGCGCCTGCATAAGCGCACTGTCACGCTGCTTAGCGGTTTCGTAACTGACAGCCCAATCCCACTCAAAACTCAGCTCATCATTGGCAAAAACTGGGGCTGCTGCGCCCACACACAACGACGCAGCAATCAACAAACTGGTGCTTTTGTTAAGGTTAGGCTGGTGCGATTTCATGTGACTTCCTTGCTCGTTTTCATGGTTCTATTTACGAAGCTCAGACTAAAGCTGAGTCGTGTTGGCTTTCGGCAAATAACTTGGGTTGTAGAACTTGTTATCTAGCTGCCAAGGCACGATTTCTTGGTACTCGATAACGGTCTTTTTGCTCGGCTGAATGCTATCAAGCAAGGTCATCTCACTGACGTAGTCTTCACCGTTGTCAGTTGCACGTCCGTATTGCGCTTGCTTGGCGAGTTTGCCAGAGCGCAGGTAAAGATCAGCTTTAATTGGAAACGCATCTTGCTCAGACAACTACAAGTCGATCTTCTGATAGCTCGCCCCTTTGGTTTTCGCGGTTAAAGCAAGGTGATAAGCCGCGACACTTTCCCCGTTTACCGAAACGGTTTCTGTCGCTTTCCATTCACCTTGATAATCTTGGCTCCACGTCAGAGTTGAGATGTCGCCGATAGACGCTTCACCAAGCAGCTTCTGCATTGGCGTAATGCGAATCGGACGGCGACTCTTCGGCATTTGTAGCCAGTAGTTGTCGCCCATCATCAACATCTTTTGCCCTGCTTCAACCGCCGATTTGAATACCACCAGCGATTCTCGATTTGGGCGTGTGTACACGTGGTAAAGGCGGGTTTTATCTAACTCTTGGTCTTGATATAAGCGCACCAGAGACACCACTTTGGAGGAATCATCTTGCAAGCGGTAGCTATCCGCTTTTTCAATCAATTGCGCGACTTGCTGTGCATCTAGCGCTGTTTCATTCGCACTGGCATTCATGCTTGCCATGCCGCTTACCGTCAGCAGTGCAATTGGTAATAGTGATTTGAAATTAAACATAAATCAGTGCCTCCGTAATTGGCTTGTTCACCCCTTTGCGCGCCGAGAAAAACGCCGTAACCAAACAAATCATCAATACTGCGAATCCTGCGACAGCGACCAGCTCCCAAGAGAAGTAAATCGTCAATGGATAACCTTCTGTGCGTCCTGGCGGTGGCGGCATTTGCACATCCACGACCATCAGTAAGACGGTGACTAACGCAGTAAACAAAGCGCCGATTAAGCTGCCAATCACGGCAAGTAACCCTGCTTCGCGCAAGAACCCAGCAATGATTTCGCGAGGGTAGCTACCAAGTGCTGACAGGGTGCCAATTTCACGGGTGCGTTCCGTTACCGACATGGTCATGGTGTTGAACAGGGCGACAAAGACCACCAGCGCCATTACTGCTCCCATGATGCCGAAGATACGGTCGTACAAATCTTTCACTTTGAGATAAAAGAACGCACGTTCTTGCCAAGGCGTAATTTCAATATCTTGATCACCAAAGTTCTGTTTTTGCTTACTCAGAACCGAAGCCACTTGTTGCTCGACTTGGTTAGTTAAACTGGTATCGAACAGAAAGACAGATAACGCACTGACTTTGTCTGAACCGAGCAGCGATTGCGCGCTGTTGATATGCACGTACAGTTGGCGTTTATCAAGCTCAGGCACGCCGGTTGAATAGATACCACGAACTTTGAAGTCATACGCGTTCAATGCGCCGTCGGTAGTGGTCGCCAGCAAGGTAATCCAATCGCCAACGTGCACACTTAGATTGTTCGCCAAATCAACGCCGAGCATCACTTCTGGCTCTGCTGGGTCATAACGCGATGCATGAATGTTGGACAGCGTTTGCCCTTCACGCACGTCTAAAAACGGTCCTTTCATATCGAATTCGCGTTCGTTAACGCCAATGCCGATAAAGATCGATGATTTGTTACCGTTGGAAATCAACCCACTGAACTCAACTCGTGGCTGCACGCCTCGCACTTCGTTTAAGCCAATCAATTGCTTGGTAATGTCGTCTGCATGAGTTAAACCGTTACTCAGCGGCATCTCTTCTTCTTTAGCGAAGTAACCTGGCGTGGTTAACGTCAGATGCCCCGTGTCACGTGCTGTCGACTCTTTCAAACTGTCGTAGGTGTAAAGACCAAAACCACCCGCACTGGTTAACGCAAACACGGCAATGGCGATGATCAGCATCGACAACAAACTGCGGCGGCGATTGCGTTGCAGGTTCAACCAAGCAAGGCGAACGGAAACTGGAATTAGCTTGCCCATGAAACCTCCTCCACACTCGCGTGCGTTTGGGTAATTTTGCCATCCACCAATTCAATGGTGCGATCACAGCGGGATGCCATACGAGGGTCGTGTGTGGCGACGATAAAAGTGGTGCCAAGCTCATGTCCAAGCCCTTTCATAATGTCGATGACCTTGTTGGCAGTTTGGCTATCAAGACTTGCGGTTGGCTCATCAGCAATCACCAACGCTGGTTTGTGCACTAACGCACGAGCAATTGCCACGCGTTGCTGCTGACCGCCAGATAGGTTATCGGGCATGTGATGAATAAACTCACCCAAGCCAACGTGTTCTAGCATTTGTGTGGCGAGCTCGGTTTGTTCTGCTTTTGAAAAGCCATTGAGATGCAGCGGATACGCCACGTTCTCCAACGCTGTCATCACAGGGACAAGATTGAATTTTTGAAATACAAAGCCAAGCTTTTCACGGCGCATTTTCGCCGCCTGCATTTGTCCAGTTGGGTATGGGTTGCCTGCAAACGTCACCTGACCTTGGTATTGAGTATCCAGCATGCCAAGCACGTTAAGTAGGGTGCTTTTGCCTGAACCAGACGGTCCGCATAATGCCACCATTTCGCCAGCAAATACTTCCCCAGACACCTCTCGCAATGCACGCACCGTTTGGCTGCCAAGGGCGTAATCGCGGCTAAGTTGATTAAAAACGATCATGACGCCTCCCTAATACTTGGCTAACAACGCTTTCGCGGTTTGCGTTTCTAGATTGCTGTCGCCCAATTGCTCCATTTGCGCTAACCATATTTTGGCTTGTTGAACATCTTCAGCGCGCAGTGCCGCTTCAATGGCATAACGGTAAATCCACGAAGTAGCCGCGAAAGGTTGTTGGCTAAAACTCGGTTCATCGAGCAGAGAAAGGTACAGCTCGTAGCCACGCTCAAAGTGATTGAACATGTCTGGCAGAGAGGTAAACGTAGTAGCTGCCATGGCGGTAGCTAGCTGGTATTCCGGCAAGCCTTGTAAGCGTTGTTGCTCTTGCAGTGGTACTGGCTGATTCGCCATTAAATCCAAACCTTTTTGGATTGTGGCAAGACCACGCTCGGTAAACTTCATCTTGTTCCAAGGCATAAACGCCTCACGACCTTGCAACGTCTCCGCACTGCCTAAGTAAACCAAGGTCACTGGCGTTGCGCCATGCTCTTCGAGTTGTTTGGATAATTCGCCGTAAACGGTATCAACTAAGCCAGAGTCACCTTGCGCTGCTTGGTTGAATTGACTGAGTGTGCGCTCGCTTGGATTAGCCAGAGCCAAATTGCTGCTGAGTGCAAATGCGGCGATAAACGTACTTGCCAGTTTAAGAGCTTTGATTGAGCGAGATTGAGAAACCATCATGTACTGTCCTTAGTTGAACGTGATTTGATGGTTTCAGGTTAAGGGAGAAGATCGCACGCTGCTTTTGCATGCGACCAATGGCAGTTATGCGGAGTGAATGGTATTGAGAGAGGATGAATGACATTCACTTAAACAGAAAATACAATTCCGTTCATTCGTAACGCTACATTTTTACGGCAGTCACAATAAAAACACTGGCTTAAAATCTGAGGCTAGTGTATTTATCCATCCCACAACTACCCATAACAGACAGTGCGCACTCTCCTTTCTTACACACCTTTACATGGTGTCTGTTGTTTCCAAATCGAGATTCTTAGCATCGGAATAGTTTGAACTCTTCGAGTTTTAGTTGTTTTCGCACTCAAAATAGGTGCGTTATTAGGTCGTTGACAATGAATAAGCGTTATTTCCCAAGAGTTGATTTGCCACTACTCATGGCGATCATTCCGATCATGCTGTTAAGTTCGCTCACTCTCTGGAGTGCCAGTAGCTTTAATGAGGCGATGCTCTTCAAACATTTGGCGCGCTGCGGACTGACATTAGTTTGCATCTTGGTCATGTCCTCGATTCCAGCGTCCAGCTATCAGCGCTCAGCTCCATATCTCTACATTATTGCGGTTGCGCTACTACTTGCTGTTGCTTTATTTGGTGATAGCACCAATGGCTCTCAACTTTGGCTCGATATCGGCTTCTTCCGCTTTCAACCGTCTGAACTAATCAAACTTTCCATTCCAATCATGATCGCCTGGATGCTTCATATTGAAGGAGGTCGACCAAACAGTCGGAAAATTGCGTTTTGCTTACTTATTACAATGATTCCTGCCGGGTTAATCGCGCTACAACCGGATTTAGACGGTGCAGTTTTTACCATCATTTATGCATTGTTCGTTTTGTTTTTGGCTGGCATGAGCTGGAAAATAATCTGCGGGTTTATTGCAAGCATTTTAACGTTAGCACCTATTTTATGGTTCTTCGTTATGGAAACCTATCAAAAGAGCCGTGTAACACAGTTCTTGCACCCTGAGTCCGATCCACTGGATTCGGGCTACCAAATCATCCAATCTTTGATTGCGATTGGCTCAGGCGGTATGAAAGGCAAAGGTTGGATGAATGCAACGCAGGGAACACTTGGCTTTATTCCAGAAAGTCATACGGACTTTATTTTTTCGACCTATGCGGAAGAATGGGGCTTTGTTGGCAGTTTAGTCTTACTCGCATTGTACTTGTTTATTACTGCACGCGTTATGTTGCTTGCATGTCAGTCTGACCACTTTTTTAGTCGGCTGGTAAGTGGCGCATTAGCGATGAGCTTTTTTCTGTATGCTTTTATCAATACGGGCATGGTGAGTGGCTTGTTGCCAGTAATGGGTAGCCCACTTCCCTTCTTTAGCTATGGCGGCACGGCGATGCTAACTCAAGGTATCTGTTTTGGTGTAATCATGTCGCTGTGTTATTCCAAATATCGTAACGCATAGCTCTGCTTGAGAAAAAGCGATCAAAAAAAGGCTTCCCTGAGGAAGCCTTTTTACAACGATATGAGCGAGTTAATTACAGCTCTGCGTTGTGGTAGACCTGCTGAACATCATCACAGTCATCTAGAAGATCTAGGAATTTCTGGAACTTCTCAGCATCTTCACCCGATACAGGCGTATGAGTTTGCGGAACGAATGTGATTTCTTCAACATCGATCGTTAGATCTGGGAATGCACCGTTAAGCGCAGTTTTTGTTTTGAAGAATTCTGTGTGAGGTGCGAATACAGTGATAACACCGTCTTCTAGCTCAACGTCAGTAACGTCTACGTCTTCCATCATTAGCGTTTCTAGGATGATTTCATCATCGTCGCCTTTGAACTGGAATACCGCTTGGTGGTCGAACATGTGAGAAACCGAGCCCTCAACACCAATTTTCGCACCGACTTTCACAAAGCATTGGCGTACATCTTGGAAAGTACGGTTACCGTTGTCTGTTAGACAGTCAACGATAACGCTAGTACCGCCAGGGCCGAAGCCTTCGTAACGTGCTGGAGTGTAGTCTTCACCACCGCCACCGTTCGCTTTGTCGATCGCTTTATCGATAACGTGCGCAGGAACTTGGTCTTTTTTCGCTTTTGCGATCAGGTGTTTCAAAGACAAGTTCATGTCTGGATCACCACCACCGTTTTTCGCGCACATGTAAATTTCTTTACCGTATTTGGAATAAACTTTAATTTTCGCGCCTGCAGTTTTCGCCATAGAGGCTTTGCGCACTTCAAAACTTCTTCCCATCGGGATGTCTCTCTAAATTCAAATTTAATGCGAAGGATTTTAGCAAAAAGCGAAACCTTTTCAATTTCGCTTAGCAAAGGAATAGGGAGGTTACCTCATTCGTCGCATTGGATTGAACCATTGCCACGGTTCGCGTTAAGCGACACCCATTACTCGTTTGTACTTTTCGACCGATTGCTGGAAAAACGCCTTTTCATCAGCATCGTTAATCTTGGACAACTGTTCTTCTATTGCTTCAGGACCAGATTTGGCCTCTCTGAGCTTCCAAACCAAAAACGACGCCTGCTTATCCAGTTCGATTTTGTTTTTTTCGTCAGGCGGCAATAGGGATAGATTAAACGACATTCACAGCCTCAAGGTACTTTAAATACTAGCCGGGCACTATATCACACAGAGTTACAATTACAGAATAGAAACGCACTTAACTTGATCGATTTCAAGTTAACTATTTAGGCACAGCGCTGATTTTCAGTGCTTTTGGTAAATGCTGTTCGAATATTTGTTGTAATCGAGTCTTGGTAACGGGTTTAGCCACGAACTCGTTCATCCCAACATCGAAGCAATGTTGCTGCTCCTCTTTAATGACATTGGCACTTAGCGCAATAATTGGAACGTGTTTCCCCCACTCTCCCATTTTTCGAATTCGCTCCGTAGCAATAAACCCATCCATCACAGGCATTTGGCAGTCCATAAAAATCAAATCGAAAGGCTGCTGGTCACACAGCTGCAATGCTTCTTCGCCATGGTTGGCGACACTCACTCGCACACCCAGTTTTTCTAACATGATGCGAACTACCTTCTGATTGACGATGGTATCTTCAACAACCAATACCCAAGGTTTATCATTATCTTGAGGGCTGATTTCGTTGTCTTCCGCTTTCCGGAAATCTAATACATTAAGTTGGTCGGTATAGGTCGATTGCGCATTTATTACAGCAACAGGAATCGAAAATTCAAAACAGCTTCCCAGCCCAAGCTCACTTGTTAGTTGTATTTCCCCTCCCATCAAGTTAACCAACTGTGCAGCTATCGCCAAACCAAGCCCTGTCCCACCATACTTTCTGGTGGTACTACCATCAGCTTGTTGGAAGCGTTCGAAGATTGCTTGTTGGTGCTCTTTCGCAATACCAATACCAGAATCCACAACTCGAAACCGGATATGAGCGGTCTCTCCATCAAGTCGAGATAACGCTACAAGAAGCTTCACATGGCCGCGCTCGGTAAATTTAATCGCGTTGCTCAACAAATTGTTCAGAACTTGTTTCAATCGTGTGGCATCACCTTGCACTTCCGTTGGCAAGTGAGGATCAATATCGCTGAGCAGCTGTAAGTTTTTCTGCTTGGCTTTGACACTATGTAAACTGATGACATAGTCAAGTAGCTCGCGAAGCTCATAGCTCGTGTATTCCAGCTCTACT
This sequence comes from Vibrio sp. 1401, assembly GCF_033340295.1. Taxonomy (NCBI): domain Bacteria; kingdom Pseudomonadati; phylum Pseudomonadota; class Gammaproteobacteria; order Vibrionales; family Vibrionaceae; genus Vibrio; species Vibrio sp. 1401. Next base: position 81,872 of record NZ_JAWOWF010000007.1, on the reverse strand, counting down.
TTGCCAGCTTCAACTTTAGAGAAGTCCAAAATGTCGTCGATGATCGTCATTAGTGAGTGAGAAGAACTGTCAATGATCTCTACAAACTCTTTTTGCTGGGGATCGAGGTCGGTGTCATTGAGCAACGACGACACACCAATAATGCCATTCATCGGTGTGCGGATCTCATGACTCATAGTGGCAAGAAACTCACTTTTCTTACGATTAGCGACTTCTGCCCTATCGCGTTCAGCCTCTAACTCAGTCTGGTGCTCTTTCACTTTCTCAACACTTCGGTTGTATTTCTCTGCCAAAACACTCACTTCATCAAAGCACCATCGTTTAGGGAGAGTCACTTTACTCGGCACTGTACCGCCACGAAAATCGCTCACCGCACCAGACAGCAATTGTAACGGATTGACCAACAAGCGAAACGCCACCCAAAGAACACCAATGATGAGGACAAGAATTTTGATCGCTTCTGTCGTAAGTAGAAAAAAGAACTGCTGCCAAAGATCTTCATATATCGCGCTAAGATCCGATTGAACCGTTAATATCGCGAGATCATACGTTTTATCGCCGACCCGATACTGCATCGGCCAGCTTCTCTCGACAACATCCTCAGAAAGCGCCGAACCTAATTCAATGATAACTTCGTCTTCACTAGCAATACGTAAGTAGTCCACCGAGGGCATACGCATTGCACCTTGAGCTTGTGTCAGCAACAGCTCCCTATCCTCTACCCACAAACTCGCAGAAAAACTCGATAAATAGCTAGACTCAACCTGCTTTAATTCAACATCTAAATGGGCTAAATCTTCGTGAAAAACTCGATATAAGCTCACTGTAGAAATGATGACCGTAAAGATTAAACTCAACGTTAATACCGCCAACATAAGTTGGTTGCCGATACTAAAACGACGTTGAGATCGCTCTTTTTCATCCATATGAAACCGCTCCGATAAACTTGCGCTACTCTAAATATAGCTACGCACAAATAATAATCGAGGATACGATGAAAAGACTTCTACTTAGATTGGCTTTTAGCTTAATTGTTGTAAGTTCTCATGTGACCGCAAATCAAGTGAACTATTACGTCATTGCTGAACAAGCTCGACCATTTCAAATTGAACAACAGGGACAAATGCACTCAGGGATTGTGACCGATATCGTCAGCGCTATCTTCGCGGAGTCGGATTACCAAGTGAATTATCATACTTATCCATTTAAACGTATGATTTCCATATTGGAAGAAGGCGCTGAGCCAAACTGGTTAACTTATGGCAGCCCGAACTGGGGCAAGGTGCAATCGGAAAATTTATCTGAGGAGCCCATTTACACTGTAAAACATGTACTGGTGTCGAGTAGCGAGAAGCCTTTAGAATTCAAAAATATGGATACGATGCATGGTCGTTCTATTGTATTACTGCTGGGGTTTGATTATCCAAATTTAACACCGTTCTTTGAAAATGGCAGTGTCAATGAAATGCGCGTGAAAGACTACAACGCCGCATACCGAGTGATAAGCCGAACCCCTGGAGATACAGCTTTTGTCGAGATGGAATCCCGAGTCCTTTACAACTTAAAGCGACTCAATTTGCCGTTAGAGAATTTTCAGATACAGCCTTTCAGCTCGGTTATTCCTGACTACTCAATCTACCTGGCTTTTTCACCTCAAATGCAACCAGAAACTCAAAATTACATCAATACACGACTCGTTGAATTAAAAGCCTCAGGGGAAATTGATGAAATCATTCAAAAGTATCAATGAATCAACTCATTAACAAAAACGCCAACGATGATACGTTGGCGTTTTTGTTTCTGTAAAATCTGTAGCACTTACTTAGTGTGGTTAACAAACTTAGGATCAAACATGTGCCCCAATTTACTCGCCTTGGTTTGCAGGTAATGTTGATTACTTGGGTTATTCCCTTCTTGTAATGGCACTCGTTCAATGACGTTAATATCAACCGCTTTTAAGGCGGCGAGCTTGCGTGGGTTATTCGTCATTAGACGCACAGCGTCAATCCCCAAATGCTCTAGCATTCCTTTACAGAACGCGTAATCACGCATATCAGCGGCAAAACCTAAACGTTCATTTGCTTCCACGGTATCTGCGCCATCATCTTGTAAGTGATAGGCACGAATTTTATTAATCAAGCCGATTCCACGTCCTTCTTGACGTAAATAAAGCAGCACGCCACATCCCTCTTTGACGATGTTTTGTAGCGCTCTATTAAGCTGAAAACCACAGTCACAACGCGTGCTAAATAGAGCATCTCCGGTAAGACACTCCGAATGCAACCGAATAAGTGGTGCTGCACTTTTTGTTGGCTCGCCATAGACCAGAGCAAGATGCTCTTTATTTGTCGCGGCTTCAATAAAGCCGTACATCATAAATGTGCCCCACTGGGTGGGCAATTTGGCTTTATCGATAAACTTCACGAGATTGTAAGGCTCAACATGTCTCAGCTCTGCCCGCACATTCATCAGAATCTCTCCTAGATGATTTTCTCCTTTACCATCTCCCCCGTCTCCCCAAAAGGCATCTTTATGAGAATGCTCTGTTAGGCAAGCGTTACCCGTTCTCATTAATTGCTGCGCTAATGGTGGATTTTGTAGAAACTTTTCCCTAACGATGAAAGCCATAACAGCCAACTTTATATCGTCCCAATCGCTTCTGACAAAGTGTTCGTATTTACGGCTTAAAGCAAACGCTTCATCAGGGGTGCTTGCGTGCTGAATTTTACTTTGCAACTGAGCATCGAGAAACTTTTGGGCTTGGTAATAATGTTCGCTGGTGGGCCAAGTTTGGGAGGAGATATTGACTGGGGCATGGCAAAAGTTTGAGAGAAAACCGTGGGGCTCATCGGGTTCATAAAAAAGGATTTGATCAACCATACTTGCGCTCCTTGCTTTGTGGTTGCGATAATCAACAAAAAGCATATCGCTACTGATATATCTAGTAACACAAGGTCAGATTGTCAAACTTCTTCGGGACGTGAGTGTGAAACTCGTGCTTTTGAGGCGCAAGACAGATAAATGGAGGTTTTGAATAAGAGAGTAATAGAGTGAAAAAATAAAAAGGGCAGTCCGTCGACTACCCTATGGGTTGCTAAACCAACCTGAGGCGATCAGTGTATCAAGCCAAGCTCCCTTGCTTCTTCAATGGTCAACCCACTTTCACGGATCTCACGTAACGCTTCAATGCGTCTTCTGGCTTCTGCTGATTTCACTGTTTTCTCTGGCTTCACAACGGTTTCCTCATCAGGTAATTCCCATTTGTGAGCGATGTTGGTCATCTCGTCATGGTCGATAGAATTAATGGACATATTTCCTCCGAACACACCATGTTTTCGATGCGTAATCTATAGCAAAACCGGAACAAGGTGGTAAGAAAAACTGTAGGGAAATGTGACCCCTCCCGCCCTTTCGTTAACTCCTTAATAGATTCATCATTTAAGTTTTGCCAAGGGACAAATTTACGATTAAATTTGAGTAATTACCCCTACGAAAAGTGTGCTGATCTAGCTCTCAATTCTGCTCTTCTTTAGTTTTATCAACGACGCATTACACCACTTCCTGTTTCACCTAACTTTCGAGTCACTTCACTGATTCATAGCTTGATACTTTCTAAAAACCGCCACACCTGATAATGATAATAATTATCTTTTAGATTGATAAGGTGTTTATATGGATGGTATTAACTTAAGTCATGCATACCACAATGACCCGGTCATCCAGATCCGAGATTTGTGCGTCGATTACATCACTGATAATGGTGATTTTAATGCGGTAAAGTCCGTCAGCTTTGATATCGGCAAAGGCGAAGTATTTGGTCTTGCCGGTGAATCTGGATGTGGTAAAAGCACAATCGCATTCTCAATAAATCGTCTTCATAAGCCGCCAGCGTTCATTTCTGGCGGTAAAATATGGTTTGATGGCAAAGATATCCTTAGTATCTCAGACTCTGAACTGACCGCTCTAAGGTGGAGTGAAATCGCCATGGTGTTCCAGAGCGCGATGAACTCACTCAACCCTGTCTTAACGATACAAGAGCAATTTGCAGATGTGTTACGACACCATCAAGGCCTCACTAACGCTCAAGCAAAAGATAGAGCAGAAAAGTTGTTGGACTTGGTCAATATTCCTCGAGAACGCTTAGCAGAATATCCTCATCAATTTTCAGGAGGAATGCGTCAGCGCTTGGTGATAGCCATTGCTTTGTCTCTAAATCCAAAACTGATCATTATGGATGAACCCACAACAGCATTAGATGTAGTGGTACAGAGAGAAATTTTACAGCAAATTTATCAGCTTAGAGATGAGTTCGGTTTTTCAGTCCTCTTTATCACTCATGACCTGGCACTCATGAGCCAACTATGTGATCGAATTGCAATCATGCGTCACGGAGAAATCGTCGAAGTCAATCGAGCATACGATATACGCAATCATCCTCAACACCCCTACACGCAAAAGCTATGGGCTTCTTTCCCAAACATCCATGACGTCCACAAACAACCAGAGTTACAAGGAGCGTAACCATGAGCCAGCCTATCATCCAAATGAAAAATGTGATTAAAGAATTCAAAGTGGGCGGTGGTTTAGCGAAAGAGGAAACCTTTCGTGCGCTTCAAGGAGTGACTTTTGATCTGTACGCAGGAAAAACCTTGGCTTTGGTTGGAGAGTCAGGCTGCGGTAAGAGTACTTGCGCTCGTTTAATAACCAAAGTCTATCCTGCAACGGAAGGCGAGATCCTTTTCAATGGCACTGACATAAATGAGATCACGTCACGATCGGCTCTACAAGAATATCGCAGTAAAGTACAAATGGTGTTTCAAGATCCGTTTGGCTCTCTCAATCCAACTCATACCATTCGCCATCACCTAACACGTCCTTTAAAAATTCATAAACAAGTCAAAAACGAGCGCGACATCCCAGCCCGCTTGGAAGAGCTTCTAAAGCTGGTGGAACTACCTGAAGAGACATTGAATAAGTTCCCTCACGAACTCAGTGGTGGGCAACGTCAGCGAGTAAACTTAGCAAGGGCTTTAGCGGTAGGTTCGCAAATCATTCTTGCGGATGAGCCTACGTCTATGCTGGATGTTTCTATTCGCTTGGGAGTGTTGAATTTAATGCAACGAATGAAGCAAGAACTGGGAATTGGTTTTTTATACATCACACATGATCTGGCGACTGCGCACTACATCGCGGAAGAAACCGCAGTAATGTACAAAGGGCAAATCGTTGAATGGGGCGACACTCATTCAATACTTAAGAATCCGCAGCATCCTTATACTAAGCTGTTGATTTCTGCCGTTCCTGATCCTGACTTACCTTTTGGTAACTTAGTGAAAAATGAGCCAAACTATTCGATAGATGCCGATGAAATTCGTCAACGTAGCAGCATAATTGTCGACGAATTTGATCAAATAGGGCCAAATCACTATGTAAAACAATGGACTGAGGCAGCGTAATGGATTTGAGTACTTGGCAAGATCAAATCGCCATGTGGTACGAACAGCGGAAACATGATCAAGTAGAAAAATTGGAAACGATCTTATATCAGGTGCCTGATGACGTGTTTGGACCCGAATTGAGTGATCTTCAAAGTAAAGCGATTGCTTGCTGGTTGGATGGATGTTTACGCGTGTTTCAACATGCAAGCTACCAAGACCCTCAGAAAGCATATCAAACCTTGCTTTATACGAGTGCAAAGCTTGAACAAGCAGCATGCCAAGTCTCGACTGATATTCTGATCAAAGATTGGTGTTTGAGACGACTTCAGCATCTCACCGTTGTGGCGTTAGAGTTTTGTAATCAGCAGTGTGATCAAAACAAGTGGCAGCAACAAGCCCATAGCTTAATCGAATCACATGTTGCGTTGATGCGTTCATTACATTGGAATGAACCCAAGAAGCATGATCAAGGTTTACCTCATTAGTCCGGAAAAATGATCAAGGCTTAATTAGCGGAATTTTAGGCAAAAAAAAGCGAGTTTCCTGAGGAGAAACTCGCGAAGTCTATTCAGAATGAATGTAACAATATGAGCCAATCTATTAATCATCAGAAAGGACAAAAGGTTGTCTATTCGGGATAAATAGTAGTATTAGGCTTGGCTTCTAATGTCAGTGGTTTGTAAGAGTTAAGTCTGTTTTTTATCATCGAAAGACATTGTTACATTTCAAACCGATACATCACACCTATAGCTTGATACACATCAAGCGACACTTTTAAATCGCCATTTCATCCAAGGCACGAAATACCATTTCATCCATGTGACCATCGAAGATTTGACGACAAACTTTCCGACGCACCGCTAACCCCGCAATCAAGCGCTCGATGGTAAGATGCTTAACATCGTTCTGGGTGTTAAACAGCTCGACGGTTTTACTTAATGTCTCATAAGGAATCGGCTCATCCCCTACCCTTAGCCAATCGAGCTTCTCTATGTAATCTGAGCACTCTTCTTTGATTGAGGCATAGGAGTGCCCTGTCATCGCAGACAAAGCCGTTATACTGCGTTCTAGAGCCTCTGGTGAGGTATATTTAGATAGAGTAATGGTGATCTCATCAGCATTGATCTCTACCAAATGTTTTCTTTGCTTCACGCGTCGCCCTAAATTTCCTCTTGGAGACGGTGCTTTGCGTTGAATGGGCTCAAATTCGCCGTCTATGATGCCTGAGAGCTCCTCAAGCTGTTGTCGGGTTACCATCTCATTACGAAGTGGATTTGGCAGCGTAGGCGCCATGTTACGCTTTCCTGCGTTGGTCGTTCGCGCTCGCGAGTAACGTAAGACCTCTTCGACATCACATTTGATGTCGATCTGGTAGTCCATCACTTTGTCATTTTCGATCATGGTTTCGATCGTCAGGTGATAACCCCACAAATTAACGACGAATAGATCATCATTCCCTTTTCCATCAGACAACCGCTTTAGTTCTCGGATCAGATCCATGGAGAAACGTCGCCATTCAATGTTACGTGCAAGTTTCTGGTTTAACTCACTCAGTAGCATGCAATCCGTGTGACGACGAACCATGCGACTACGGAAGAAAGAGTACAGTTGAAACACCAAAGTATGTTGTTTCAAGATCTCTGGTGGGAACAAGAAGAAATAATCGCGTGTTAGTAGTTCTTCGTAGAACGACGGTTCCCACACCAAGATGTATAAGTTGGGTTTAATACGAATTTCGCCATCACTGCCCTCAACGGGCGCTTCTTCTGAAGCCGTGATGGTACGGGCTAAGAAGCGGAAGCGGTCACTCTTAAAGCCTTCGGGCATGTTTTCACTTAGCCAACGTCCAGTAAGTTCATGGAGCTGAAAATCAGTGAATTCAATGCGATCAATGCTATCGCGAATGGAATCACGAGCTGGGCCACTGTCTTTTTTGCCTCTGAGCGACAAAATATCAGTGATGTATAGCGGCGTTTTGTTTGGTACGTGAGCCGCATCAAGTTGATACTGATCTTTGTGATGATCATGGTACTGAACTGTTAACGTGAAGAGAGCGAACAGGGTCATGAGATCATCCACAGTCATGATATTTTTGGATGATCGCGTCTCAATAACGGCTTTTGTGCCAGAGATCGACACCATGGATTTCTGATAACTTTTTCGAGTTCTTGGTGGCGCAAGTGCTTGGTCAATTATCCCAGCCCAATTTGTTGGAGATACAACAAATTGATCGGCTTCATCTTTCATCGTGGGAGGTGTGTTTAACCCGTGCTCATTCAACAAACGTTTGTTTACTTGAGTCTGAGCCAATGCTTTCGAACGTTTTTGTTTCTCGTTCTGGCGAACTTTGTCGGTAACAAGACTTGTTGCTCCCAACACAGATATAAGCTGATTGGGATTCACAAATTTGTGTAGCATCGTTTTACCAGCAAGTCCCTCTTCAAAACGCACTGGAGTTTGAGTAAATAAACCAATATTTACTGCCGCGCGCAAACGTTGTTGCAGGGCTGCACGTGTGAGTTGCCCATCTGTTGCTTCCACAATCTCTGTGGTTGAAACCAAACCATCCTTGCTGCTGAAGCCTCGTAATGAGATCAGATTAAGCAACTCTAAGATGCTTTTGGTCACCCCTTTGAAATGTTGGTACTGCTCTACCCAATCCGCAGAGGATTCATGTACCTCAAAAAGATGGCCATCTTTGTGGCTTCTCGGTGCTTTAATCAGAATTTTTTCATCAGCCGTCATTTTAGATCCAGATCACACTAGCCGTAGTTGTGCTATGGTTCCGAAGAATAAAGAAAAACAGATCATAAATAAAGAAAAAAGATTGTTTTTTAAATAACTGATCTTTTTGATTAATCTGATCTTAATTGATTATATGATCTAATGATCTGGCTTGAAATCTCTCGCTAAGCTTTTGTTCTATAAGACTATTATTTCCATGTGTTTCGGAACTATGATCATAAGAAGTCTGAAAGTATGATCAACAATAACCTGAAAGCATGATCATATTTATTCGTAAGCATGATCATTAAGGTTATGAAAAGATGATCAAAAGAGTCTTGAAACGATGATCATGATGTTTTTACAGGTTATCCACAGATGCAGTATTTAATAATGATCTTCACGATGATTATATTGTGCATTGGTGATGTTATTTATACTCGGATCGATGATCAAGAGCCAATATATCTATCGTTCTGGCGCCCATATTGATGAGATATCACTCATCTGATTAAAATACATTCAAGTCGCTCATATTTAGAAGTAAATCCTAGTCTCTGCTTATTTACAGGAAGCATGATCATGAGAGCGTGATTTATCATAGCAACTTGAGCAATTTCATTGTTCCGGCTTCTATAACGTCAATTTCTGCTCAACCCCCCATTCTGTCTGCACTCAACCGTAAATCAGAGAAGAAAACTCATGCTTCCGAGAGATTCTAAGGTTTGATCATATTTCCGATTAATGGATCTTATTTTATTTGCGTGTTTACACCGTACTCTGCTCTATTTTTCCATGATCATGCTTTCGAATTTGCTTATTAACACGGAAGCATGATCATAAGCATACCTTGATCATACTTCCATAGATGTTTCGCTGGAACTGCCCTATTTTGCTCGGAGACATGATCAAGGTGTTCAGGTCTTTATTGTTCCGATATTACTTACTATTTTTCGTTTAAATTAGGTTGGTCTAACATAATCCGTAATTTAGCTTAAGATTATAATCGTTCCGGTAGAAAATTGATTTACATTGTAAATAAGTGACGCTGTAACACTTTTTATTTTTGAGTTTAGGTGTCCACTTATGAGAAGATTATTTGATTAAAAATAGTTATCTTTTTGACCATAAATCATAAAAGCGTCGATTTGGGTGTTTTTTTATGTGATGGTAATTCAAAATGTTCGTGCACCTTTTTGTTGTTTTTGGTCTTTACTGCTGTACAATTGCAATTATAAATCCTTCCAACGGAATTTGGCATGAAAAGAGAAAAAACGATTGAAAACCTTCTTGAGTTAGCGGAGCTGACTCAGCAGGTTCAAGCTGACCGTATTGAAATTGTTTTAGAAGAGCGAAGCGATAACTATTTCCCACCAATGTCGAAAGCGATGATGGAAACCCGTTCTGGTCTAACTCGCCGTAAGCTCGACGACGCGATTGGTAAAATGGAAGCCGCTGGGCATCAATTTACTAAAAACAACGCGAATCATTATTCAATTACGTTAGAAGAAGCACACATGCTCATGGATGCGGCTGAAGTGCCTAAATTTCATGAGCGTAAAAAGAATTCAGGTAACAAACCTTGGATTATTAATGTGCAGAACCAAAAGGGCGGTACAGGTAAATCAATGACCGCGGTTCATTTAGCGGCATGTTTAGCGCTAAATTTGGATAAACGATACCGTATTTGTTTAATCGACTTAGACCCACAAGGCTCGCTACGTTTATTCCTCAACCCGCAAATCAGCATGGCAGAGCATGATAATATCTATTCTGCGGTAGACATTATGTTGGGTAACGTGCCTGATGGTGTGGAAATTGACAGTGAATTTTTACGTAAAAACGTATTGCTGCCAACGCAATATCCGAACTTAAAGTCGATTTCAGCATTTCCAGAAGACGCGATGTTTAATGCGGAAGCATGGCAAACGCTATCTGAAGACCCATCACTCGATATCGTCCGTCTGCTGAAAGAGCAACTGATTGATAAAATTGCTGATGACTTCGATATCATTATGATTGATACCGGTCCACACGTTGACCCATTAGTATGGAATGCGATGTATGCATCAAATGCCTTGCTAATTCCTTGTGCGGCTAAGCGTCTGGACTGGGCTTCAACAGTAAACTTCTTCCAGCATTTGCCTACGGTATATGAAATGTTCCCGGAGGACTGGAATGGTCTTGAGTTTGTTCGCTTGATGCCAACCATGTTTGAGGACGACAATAAGAAGCAAGTTTCTGTTTTAACTGAAATGAACTATCTTCTAGGTGACCAAGTTATGATGGCTACTATTCCTCGTAGCCGTGCGTTTGAAACCTGTGCCGATACCTACAGCACAGTATTTGATCTGACAGTAAGCGATTTTGAAGGCGGTAAGAAGACACTAGCTACCGCGCAAGACGCTGTTCATAAAAGCGCACTGGAATTAGAGCGTGTGCTGCACTCTAATTGGCCGTCATTGAATCAGGGGTAATAAGTAAATGGCTTTGAAAACGTCTGAATTAAACGCGAAATTATTTGGCAAAACGAATAAGCGTCGTGTTGTGACTCCGCAAGAGGCGCAAACTGCGGCAAAAGAGAAAGCTCAAACGATTGAACTAGCAGTTGCAGGTGAAAATATTGTTCAGTTTGAACTTGTGCGTATTCCTGCAAATAAAGTTGCGACAGAAACAACAGTATTTGTTGATAACGCTCGTGAGCAATCGTTCTTAAACGAACATGCTTTATCTGATGTTTTAGTCACACTCAAAGAGCGTGGCCAACAATATCCAGCTGTGGGTCGTAGAACTGAAGATGGCAAGATCGAAGTTTTAGATGGTAGCCGTCGTCGCATGTCTTGTATCCTCGCTGAACAAGATTTTTTGGTTTATGTTGCTGACAACATCAATACTGACCATGCTAAGTTTTTGTCTGATGTGGCAAATGCTCACAAGCCGCTCTCTTTATACGAAAAAGGGAAAGAGATGCAAGCTAAGCTTGATAGTGGTGAAGCTGAGGATCAGAAAGCATTGGCAAAAATGTTCCAGTGCAGTGAAGCGTTGGTAAGTGGCGCTTTAAAAGCCGCAGCATTACCGTTAGAACTGCTTCAAGCGTATCCGAATGTTGGCGATCTCGGTCGCCCAACAATCGTGAAACTGCACAAACAGTTTTCAACGCTAACGCCAGAGCAACAGCAAGAGCTGTTAGATAAATGTCGCTCTAGCGAAGGATTCTTATGGCAGCGAAGCACAGCTCAAGGCGTTGCTCGTCTGACAAAAGAAGTCACGGAAAGCATCGAAAATTGGATTACTGAACTTGCACCAGCAAAACCTGGTAAGAAGACGGAAAAAGTCGACTTAGTTAAAGGTCGAGCAAGCTACAGCCGAAAAGGTAGCAGTCTGGCGTTGAACTTGAAGAAAGTTGACGACAGCTTGATGGAAGAGATTCTTGCCTTTGTGCAAAACAAGCTGCAATAACAAAAGATGATTGAATCAACCGCCTCCGGGCGGTTTTTTTATATCTGAGAAGCGTCAAATTAAAGATGTGATACCATTGCGTCAGTTCAACGTTGGATAGACAAAATGCAGACACAATCTGATTTCCTTTCATCACTTCAACAACAAGCTCACCAATCTTTCCAAAGATTCGGCATCGTCATTCAAGGCGAGTCTTCTTGGCAAGATGCATTGGTGTCAGAGTTCCATAAAACACAGATGTATCAACGTTGGTTTTGTGTCGGCGATTTTGGTTTGGAAAACGCATACAGTGTTTCGCCTAAACAAGGGCACATGTTGTTAGGCAGAGAGTGTGACGTTCTATTGTTTGATGCTCGAGATGGCTTTGACGCAAATAGTTTTACCGCCGCGCTTGGCTCATTGGTTGGCGGTGGCCTTCTTATTATCATTACTGAGCCGCGACAACCTACGAATTTTGCTCAGCAATGGATGCACAAACAATGGGAGAAGCTCGTTGTTATCGAGCAAGACAGAGCATTGCCAACGGCTCCAGACATCAAGCGAGCAGAAAAAGAAAGCCACTACACGGAACAAGAACATGCCATTTCTCTAATTGAAAAGGTGGTGACAGGACATCGAAAGCGACCGTTAGTTTTGACCGCTGATCGTGGGCGCGGAAAAACAAGTGCCCTCGGCATTGCGTGTGCGAGCTTATTACAGCAGAAGCCACTTAGAATCTTAATTACGGCACCATCTATAAAAGCCGTTGAGCCTGTTTACCTGCATGCTTTGCGGCTACTTCCTAATGCGCAGCGTATTAGGAAGGACAGATTAGAATCAGGGCAGGGATCCATTCAATTCATTGCTCCAGATGAACTATTATTGAGTCGACCTGAATGTGATTTGTTACTTGTCGATGAAGCGGCTGCAATTCCAGTTCCTATGCTCAAAAGCATTACCGAACATTATCATCGACTCGTTTTTTCTACGACTATTCACGGTTATGAAGGTTGTGGCCGGGGCTTTACGATTAAATTTGTTGATTGGCTTCAGAAACAGCGTTCGGGAATGAAAACATGGCACATGACACAGCCCATCCGCTGGAGCATGAATGATGCGCTTGAATCATGGCTCTATGACGCGTTTTTGTTGGATGCGGAGTTAACGCACCATCAACTTAAACAGGTCGACTCAATTTCCCTTTCTAAAGCCGATAAGAACTATTTGATATCGCAGCCTAGTTTGCTGCGTGAGTGCTTCGCTCTTTTGGTGAATGCTCATTATCAGACCTCGCCGAATGATTTGATTCACCTTTTGCAAGACGACAACATTCAGCTCTATTTTGCTAAGCAAGATAATGCGGTTGTGGGGGTGATATTAGCGGTCGAAGAGGGGGGCCTTGACGATGAATTGATTGAAGAAATCCAGCTTGGTAAGCGTCGTCCTAAAGGACACTTAGCCCCCATTACGATTGCAAACCACCTAGGATTTCCGAATGTCGCGAATCTATCGACGCTACGAGTCATGAGAATTGCGGTTCATCCAGCATTGCAAGGAAAAGGCATTGGTCAAAAAATTCTGCAGCAACTTGAGCAAATGGCTGCTAAACACATTGCCTACTTATCCACGAGTTTTGGTGCGACGGAAGAGTTGCTCTATTTCTGGCGACAATCGAACTTCCGTACAATTCGCTTAGGGTCAATGCGCGATGCTGCTAGCGGTTGTTATTCAGTCTTGATGGTCAAACCTTGTGATTCCCAACAGACGGTTTGGGTCGACCAATCTCAGGCGCTATTTGAAGAAATGTTGTCTAACAATGTGGCTGACGTCTATCCAAAATTAGAAGCCCCTATTTTTCGAGCTCTATTGCCGCAACCTTTGGGAATGAGTCCACTTCATCCCGCTAAGTTATTACTAATTGAATGTTATGCTGATGGTGGTAACAGTTATGAGTCTGTGTCTGTGTGGCTTCAGCAGTGGTTACTTAACTTAGGTTTGAACTCCGCTTCCGACTTGATGATCAGTAAGCTTTTTCTTAACCGTAGTTGGACTGAATGTGCTCAGCAATTTGGTTTACCTGGAAGAAGGCAAGTTGAGCAGCAGTTAAGGGGCGAAGTAAGGCACATTTGGAGCGATTTACACTGTAAACAATAAAGGGAAATTTACACTGTAAATGAAATTACTGGGAGCTGATTTTACACTGTAAATCCAGCTCCTTTTTGTTTCAGCGTTTATTTTGATTGAGCTTTAGGCTAAATCGAGTTTTCTCTTAATATCCTGTTTAACCGTTATTGATGGATTACTTTCTTTAGTGACGTGAGCCCTATAATAAGAAATGCGAGGTTTGTTCAGAAAACGGATTTGGTTAGACTGAGAGTGTTGATGGGAAGCAAAGTGGTAAGGGTATGTGGAAGCTGTGTCTTGAGTTATCTGAAGATAAGACCAAGGTGATAGCCCGTCTTCCGGGTGAAGTGGATCTCGGTGGTGAGCTAAATCAAAATGAATTAAACGAGCAGCTCGTCGTAATGAACGCCGAAAAGATGTTTGTTGTAGAGGGGGAAGTCGTTAGGTTCATTAACTGCGCCAAAGAACGTAAAGCTGAAGCTTACGAAGGCATCGTCATTGCAGAAAAACGCAACGCACAAGTTGAGGTCGAATTGTCGAATAATGACATGCTCGCCAGCATGAACGTTGTCGGCGCGTACGGAGGCCGAGGTTTACGTGGCCCCGAGATTGTTCAAGCCCTTGCTCAAGCGCGAGTTTCGAAAGGCATCAACAAACTGGCTTTGAAGAAAGTGTTGGTTGTCAGCACTCAGCTCAAACCCGGCGAAACTTTTTCTCAACCTGTAGCGGTTGGTAAGCAACCTATCAAAGGCAAAGACGCTCTTTTTACTCCTCTTGTTAAAGACATCACCAAACGCATCCTCAAACCCAAAGACGGCCAATCTGCTAGCGACAAAATTGATTTACGTAACCTCGGTGAAACTATCGCGGTTGACGTAGGCGATGAGGTGATGCGCCGCACGCCTGCGACCAAAGGCACGCCTGGCTTTACTGTTCAAGGGCGAGTGATTCCTCCGCAAGCCGGAAAAGACAGCCCAATGAAGCCGGGCAAAGGCACTGAGATTAGCAAGCAAGACCCAAACCTATTGATTGCATCGGTATCCGGTACGCCTCTGATTAAAGACAAAACCATCGAAGTTGATAACGCACTCTGCCTCAATAGCGTTGGCGTGAATACAGGCCACGTGAAATTCAAAGGGAATGTGATTATCGGTGGCAACATCGAATCCGGAATGATTGTTAAAGCGACGGGCTCTATTACTGTAGGCGGCTTCATTGAATCGGCTGAAGTACAAGCGCAAGACGACATTCAAGTTGGTAAAGGGATCATTGGCCACACCGTGAGTGATGGCCAGCCAAAGAGTTGTCACGTCAAAGCCAAAGGTTCGATTCGTGCCAGCTACGCCCAATATTGTGATTTGCAAGCCGGCGAAGATATTGAGTTGGCGGTGCACAGCATGAATAACGATATTGTTTGTGGGCGCAATCTGACGGTGCTAGACGCGAACGGTAGGAACGGCACGCTCAGCGGCGGAGATGCAAAAGTCGGTGGCAAAGTGGTGTGCTTACAATTGGGCGTAGAAGGCGACACCGCCACTAAGGTAGAAGCGTTCGCACGCTATTCTGCATTTAAGGAACGATTAGCAGAGCTTAAAGAACAATACAAACGCGCTCAAGAAGGCACGATGGATGTGATTCGTAAAGAGCTCGAATTTAAGAAACGTGCTAAAGCCGAACGTACCGACGAAGAACAAGCTCAGATTGACGTGATGAAAACACAAAACAACGAGCAGCTTGAAGCGATAAAGCAAAAGCTAGAACAAACGGAACACGACTTTGAAGTCGCGTTAGAAGAAAATATTGTCGAAGCCAAAGAGCGTGTCTTCACTCGCGTGACGGTGCAGTTTGGCGACGAACAAGTAACGACAAAGCGCACTCATGGCGGTTGTTCGTTCCGTTTCAATCAATACGAAATTAAAGTCTCGGCGAACTTGGAAGAAGAGGACGTCGCTGCGGTTTAAGCTTTCTTACTCACTGAGCCCACACGTCGCAACAAGATGTGTGGGCTTTCTTATCTACAAATCGACAATGTGCTCTTGATAGTAGTCCGCAAGCGCACCCACTTGGCTGCTACACATTACTTTCATTGCTTGTTTAATGTGTTCTATTGGCCAGTTCCACCATTGGATATTGAGTAGAGTTTCAATCTCTTTATCGCTGAATCGTTGACGTACGACTTGGTTGTTTCCAACCACCACAGAATAAGGTTGCACGTCTTTCGTCACTAAGGCGCGTGCTCCGATGACGGCTCCATCGCCGATGTTTACTCCGGGCATGATCATCGCCTCACTGCCAATCCAAACATCATTTCCCACCACTGTGTCTCCGGCACGCTCGAAACCGTCTTGTACGCCTTCTCCAAATTCTTCAGGAGAGAAGGGGAAGGTCGAAATCCAGTCAATGCGATGACCTTGGTTTCCTGCCATCATGAAGGTGGCTCCAGAAGCGATGGAACAAAACTTGCCAATGATTAATTTGTCGATGCTATCGGGTTCTCTACTTTGCCATTCTTGAAGTGTGACGGGGTCACCCAACAAGTAGCGTACCGCTTGCTCTTCGAAGCTTTTTTGATGATAGAAGCCCGAGTAATAGCTGTAATCGCCAACGATGATATTGGTATTAGTGATGTGATCTTTAATGACTTGACCTTTTAACCACGTGTCGAAAACACTCATAACTCATCCTTTCAAATTTAGGTTGTACAGAGTTTAGAGGCTTTCTATTATTTCCAGTAGTTTGATTTTAGAGATTCAGAATTACTGTATGGAAATAAAATGGCTCAGCTACGTACCACTTTACGTCGCTTTGTGCGAGGAGCGAAGTATTGCTGGCGCAGCAAAGCGCCTGAATTGTTCGAATGCGCATGTAAGTCGGCAACTTAAACAGCTTGAAGACATATTGTCGGTGCAGCTTATTCAGCGAACTACGCGCCAGTTTAATTTGACCTACGATGGTTTGCGGTTTTATCAGCAGGTAAAGCAACTGCTCGAAGGCGCTGAGCAGATCAATGAGCAAGTCATGGCAAACGAGATCGTATCGGGAAAATTGAGAATAGCGGCGTCTGCTTCTTTCGGAGCCGCGTTACTCAGCCAAACATTGATCGAGTTTCGATTGCAACATCCACAAGTGAGCGTCGAAGTGATCTTCACAGAGACACCTCTCGACTTGATAGAGGCTGGGTTTGATATCGCATTCTACTTTACCGATACTCCTCCAGAGGGATACGTCGGCCATCAGCTACGCACTTTACACTGTAAACCGATCGCTCATCGCTCGTATTTAGCTGATAAACCAAATGTAAGTACGCCAGAGGAGCTTGGTGACTTAGAGCACATCCTTTATAAAAGTCGCGACTTGGTGTTAGATAAGTGGACGTTTACGCATAAGCAAACTCAACAGCAGTGCAGCATTGAGTTAGAAAGTACGCTGAGTTTTAATCTTGTCCAGTCCATGTTGGATGCTACTTTGGCTGGCTGTGGTGTAGCCATGTTAGATGAATTTGCACTGGCTAAACTCGACCCTGCACAAAAAGAAAAACTCGTGAGTTTGCTGCCAGAATGGCAAACGGATGCGATTTTGCCGCTTTATCTGCTTTACCCAAAACGTGAGCACTTACCAAGAAGAACGCGAGCGTTCATTGATCACTTTAGGAACATATATTCTGTCGGCGAATAGCGACAACAAACTTAGCAACAATTGAGGAAGCAAAGGAATGCGAAAACACTGTATTGCGATTGGCGGTGGGGGCTGGATGATGGGAGAGAATCCGAGCCCACTCGATCAATACATTTTGTCTTTGTCTGGTAAGGAGAATCCAAACATTTGTTTTCTACCGACAGCCACGGGAGACGCCGATGAAGTGATTGAACGTTTTTACGATGCGAAGCTTAGTGAAAACGTGACCCATTTTCCGCTGTTTAAGTTTGAAGCTGGTTGGAAAGAAACGCTATTTGAACAAGACATCATTTACGTCGGTGGCGGTAATACGCGTTCGATGTTGGCCATTTGGCGCGAATGGGGTATCGATAGAATACTCAAGCAGTGTTATGAACAAGGCATCATCATTTGTGGCATGAGCGCAGGTGCAATTTGTTGGTTTGAGTTTGCGGTGACAGACAGTGATCCCGAAGCATACCAAGTTATGCGTTGTCTTGGATTTATTGACGGTTTGGCTGCGGCGCATTTTTCTCATGTAGGTGAGAAGTTCGAGGTTTTCCAAGCCTTTGCTCGTTCTCAACCGAGCATCACTTGTTATGGCATTCACGATTATGCGGCATTGCACTTTGTCGATGGAAAATTGTTAGCTACTGTCACCAGCTTTCCTGATGCCGGTGTGTTGGTTAAAACAGGTAACGAAGAAAACATATTGCGAGGATGAGCTTCTTCAAATCAGCATTAAAGGCAATAACTACTGACCGGACATAGAAGAAGCTCATGGATTCAGCTAACTTACATTAAGTATCGTGCTTACAGCTCGTAACGCAGACCTAAGTGGTAGTAGCTTTCGTCTGCGTGTGCACCGCCAAACGAGACTTCTTGTCCATTGCTGTAGCCACGCGAGCCGTTACGATCAACGTAGTTTGTGTAGATAGAAGAACGAGGCGTCAGTTTGTATTGCACTTCTAGCGTTGTATCTTTCAGCTCTAGCTCGTCACCATCACTGTTTTCTAAAGAACGATAACCAGCACGCAGTACCCATTTGTCATTTACACTGTAAACCGCCGTTAGTTCCATCACTTTGTCGGTACTGGTTTGTGAGTAATAGCCCTCTAGTTCATCTTCCGAGTACAACGCACCCAACATCAAATCACCTAGGTAGTAACGCGTACCTGCGCCCCAGAATGTGTAATCGGTGTCGTTGCTTTCACGTGCATCACCTTTATTCTTCTGCATCGCTATCACTGGTGCCAAGGTACCCAAATTCCCCATGTCTAGCGTATAACGCAGTGCAGCGTTGTAACCGTAGTCGAGCTCAGAAGTGTTGTTTCCTAAAATGTACGCGACAGAAAAATCGACATTACCTAGGCTGTTTTGGTATTGCAGCGTGCCATCTTGACGGAAAACTTGCGTTGCGGTTTTGTCGACTTTATTCGCTTGGCGCGCCATAGAAACATCGGAAGAGGCGAACACATCACCAATGTCGGTAAACATAATCAACCCAGATGCCACGCGACCACCAGTAATGCGACCATAATCTTTCGCATCAATACCCGCCCATACATAACGTGCGGTCAGAGACGGTTTGTCGTTTACTTGGTTTGCGTATTCAGCGGCACCCACTTGGTATTGCGCTTGGCCGATGATCGACGCGTACTCGTTGATGGTTTGTGAACCGTTTAAACCAATACGGCCATCAAACTCGCCATTTGCATCGCCGTGCTCATCATTTTTACTGGTGACATTGAAACCAAGACGAGAGTAAATATTTAAAACTGACCCATCTTCCGCTTGATACAGCTGCGCTGCCATTGCGTTTGATGCCATCAATGTTGGGAGAAGTAGAGTCAAAATGTGCTTTTTCATGATTAACGACCTTTCATTTCTATTGTTTTAGGTACGACAAAGCCCCTTCCGAGTAACGGAATAAGAAAAATTGTCGTGAAGTAGAGAGAGGGTGCGCCCTTGTTTGCCAAGGGCGCGAGCTAGTCCATTCCTATAGGGGAAGAATGATTTAGCTTAAATCGACGTCTTTGCAGCCAAAGAAGTAAGTCGCGAGGAAGCCGACGATGTAAGAGATAAGCAGGCCAGCAACAAACACCATCATGCCCGGGAAGATGCCATTTTCAGATGTCATGAGAGGAATCGCCACGATACCGGATGGGCCAAACACCGTATTAAGACCAACTGGTAAGCCAAGGTAAGAAACTAAACCGATAAAGAAGCCGCCCGCAGCACCACCAATACAAGCGGTAACGAATGGTTTTACACGTGGTAATGTCACGCCGTAAATCAATGGTTCGCCAATGCCTAGAAGACCCGGAATAATAGCGCCTTTAACTTGAGTGCGCAGTAGAGCGTCTTTTTTGGCTTTGAAATACAGCGCCATTGACGCGCCAACCTGACCGCCACCTGCCATCGCCAGGATAGGGAATAGTGAGTTAAAGCCCTGTGCTTCCATCAATGCGAAGTACACAGGAACAAAACCCTGGTGGATGCCAAATACCACAGAAATTAAGAACAAACCTGCCAAGATTGCAGCGCCTAATGGGTTATCGTTCAAGTTGAGGAACAACCAAGACATCCCTTTAAACAGCTCGCCGCCGATTGGCATGATGATCAAGAAGGTTACCGCACCCATGATCAACAGAGTGATAACGGACGTTAAGATCATGTCCAGATCATCTGGCATGTATTGACGAACCTTACGCTCGACTTGTGCACCGATGATCGCTGCTAAAAGTACGCCGATAATGTTGCCGCGCGGATCAATCGCAAAGCCGAAAAACTCGTTCATGCCAGAGTAAATGCCGGATGTCGCCTCTGGGTTGTAACCCAGCACAAACAAAGAGGCGAGAATGGCACCATTAACACCAGAGCCGCCAAATGCTTGCTGCGCGTTGTAACCAATCAGAATACTTAGGAAAGCAAACAGACCCTTACCAAAGACTTTCATGTAGGCGATCAAATCCAACATAAACTGGCTTGGTGTCTGGTCGAGAACAAACATCTGTTCCAATAACGTCGCAAAACCTAGCAACAAACCAGCGGCAATAAAACCTGGGATCAACGGCGTAAAGATGGTAGCAAACTTGCTTAAAAAACGCTGAACCGCACTGGTTTGTTTGCTCTTCATCTGTTTTTTCTGCTCGGCTGCGACGGCAGAAAGATCTTGTTGCGGCATATCTGGTTCTTCACTGTCACCAGAGGTTAAGCTGTCGATCAGTTGATTCATCATCTCAGCCGCTTGTTGAGCTTTTCCAGGACCGAGAATGATCTGAAACTGCTCATCGCTTTCCACCACACCCATTACGCCGGGAATTTGCTTGATAACTGATTGATCAGCCAAGCCATTGTTGGCGAGCGATAAACGCAAACGCGTCATACAGTTACCACATTTGCTTACGTTGCTACTGCCACCCACTGCGGACAGCAACTGCGATACTGTGTTTGAAGTTATTTTTGCCATAGGGTCTATCCTTCAGAACTCGGATTATTTAATTATTATTTAGTGCTGCGCGAATAAAGCCGTTGTGCGCGGCGAGGCGTGATTTGGCTTGTTCGGCATCCAAATCGGCCAAAATCATTAAGATGGCGGTTTTGCAGTGGCGACCACAGGCATTTAATGCTCGCTCTGCTTCTTCTTTTGATGCGTCGGTTGCTTCCACAACAATGTTGGTTTGGCGTAGGATGAGCTTGGCGTTAGTGGCTTCTACATCCACCATTAAGTTGCCAAATACCTTACCGCTACGAATCATTGCGCCTGTCGTGAGCATGTTTAGCACCAGTTTTTGTGCGGTGCCGGCTTTCATGCGAGAAGATCCAGTGACAACCTCTGCGCCAACAATCGGCAGAATCGCGATGTCGGCCGCTTCTGCCATGGTACATTCTGGATTACAAGCGATAGATGCGGTCGTGGCTCCGATGGATTTAGCGTACTCCAAACCACCTAGCACATAAGGTGTACGGCCACTTGCAGCGATGCCTACAACCACGTCATTCTTGGAGAGGTGAAGTGCTTTTAAGTCGTCTTGGCCCATTTTCGCGTTGTCTTCTGCGTTTTCTACCGCTTTCAAAATCGCCTGATGTCCACCAGCAATTAAGCCAATCACCATATCTGGGTGCGTGCCGTAGGTAGGAGGACACTCGCTCGCATCAAGAATGCCTAAGCGACCTGACGTACCAGCTCCCATGTAAATTAAACGGCCACCATTTGCAAAAGCTTGGGTAATTGCGTCAACTGTCTCTGCAATTTGTGGTAGCACCGCTTTTACCGCGAGCGGGACTTTTTGATCCTCTTCATTAATGACTTGCAGCATCTCGATGGTCGAAAGCGTATCGATCTCGGCACTGGCTGGGTTACGGCTTTCTGTCACCAATCTGCTTAAATCAATTTTCATGTTTTGCACTCTTTGTAATGTTCAATCTGAGGGCGATTTTATGGAATAAAATATTCAGGTTTGGTGATAAAAATCACACTTGAGGTTATTCTTTATGCAGGAGAAATTTGGAATAATGAGAGAAAATATACGTCTATTACATCCGGGATTAACTGTCTTGGTTAGAATAATCAGGGGGTTAAATCAAACGCCTATTATTTCTGTTTTGGAATAATTTATTTAAAATTTTTGAGGTTTTTGTTGTGTCAGTTATCAATAGGATAGTCGCGAGGCGTACTCAGCTTTCGCAAAGCGGTCGTTTGGTTGGCGATTGGATTGTTGAAAACGCAGAAAAGGCGGCGCTGCTCACCAGCCAAGAACTTGCGGCGCAAGTAAAAGTGAGTCAATCGAGCATTGTGAAATTTACTCAGCGTATCGGCTTTAAAGGTTACAGCGAGTTTAAGTTAGCTTTGAATGAAGAGATTGGCCGTAAGCATGCGATGCAGTCGACACCGCTGCACAGTGATATTTTGGCTGACGACCCCATTGCGGTAATTTCACAGAAACTGGTGAAAGCGAAAACCGACGCTATGTTTCAAACTACCAATACGCTGTCTTACGAAGCGTGTCACCAAGCGGTGAAATGGTTGAGTGAAGCGCGTCGAGTGCAAGTGGTCGGGATTGGGGGCTCTGCACTGACCGCGAAGGATTTAAGCTTTAAACTGCTTAAACTTGGTATTACGGCGCTTTCTGAACAAGACAGCCACGTGCAGATTGCTGTTGCCCGCACGCTCTCTCCAGAAGATGTTCAGATCGCAATCTCGTTTTCGGGTGAGCGCAAAGAAATTCTCGTCGCGGCAGAAGCGGCAAAAGAGCAGGGCGCGAAGGTGATTGCGTTATCTGCGCCTGGAAGAAGTCGCTTGCGCGGTATTGCCGATATTACGTTTGATACGATTGCCAATGAAACGGAACATCGCAGCTCATCCATTGCTTCGCGTACCGCGCAAAACGTGATCACCGATTTGCTGTTTATCATCTTGGTTCAACAAAGAGACGACAGTGCCCGTCAGTTGATCAGCGATATCAGTACCGACATCAAACAGATCCTCACATGATCGCTTAACCAACAGCGGACTAAAGATCCGGATCGTGCCTCAGCAAAGCAATAAAAGCAGAGAGATGTTTTTCAATGGTGAGATCGGCAGAAATCGCGGGCAATTCCAACGTGATGCAAGGTAAATCACGTTCACTACACCAAGTGCCGAATGAGCCGGGTGTTTCGTAGTCGATATCGTCCACGATTGGCAGTTGGAACTGCTCGCCGAGCCATTTGGCAAGGTCGGAATGTTTGGGATCATCCACAAAAGCAAGCGGTTCATGAAGCGACACCACAAACTTTGGCTTGCGCAGTTCAATCAAGTTAATTAATGCGCTAACTTCAGGCTCTAGTTGGTTTTTAGTGCCAGTTTTCACCTGTACGTCTCGAACGGGTGTGTGAGAGCTCCATCGATACACTGTGCCATGCTCAGTCCAATTTTGGGTTGGAAACGCGCGATTGAGATCCACTTGGTTTGCATTTGCGCGTGTGCCTAGTTGGTTGCCGTCAGGATTCATTGACAGAATCACATCATGTCGTAAGTTTTCTGCAGGCAAGCTTCTTAGCGCGCAGGACAAACCTGCAATCGAGGCCGTCTCGTCCCCGTGAGTGCCTGCCAAAATCAAACCTCGCGAAGCACTTTCGACTTGAGCCGGAAAATACAATAATGGCGCACCAAGCACGGATTGACCGTATGATGTTGGCCGAATTAAAAATGCCGCTCTTTCCGTTCTTGGAATTAGACTCACCGTAATCTCCTGTTTGATGAAGTAGTATCAATATCTAAGCTAATTACACCTAGCTAAACTGAACCGTTTAAACTCGTCAACGGTTGAAATGTTAATTGTGGCACTTGCTTCACAAGACGCGTTAGGAGAACGAAAAACGATATGGATTTTAAAAAACATTCAACGGCGTTGCTGATTTCCTCTTTATTCACCCCTTTTCTTGCTACATCAGTTGCTGCGGAGACCTTACCTAAAGGCATTCAACTTGCCGCAGAACAGCATTTAGTACGTGCGAATGACGCAGAGGCGGCGACGCTTGACCCAGCGAAAGCCGAAGGTCTGCCAGAAATGCATGTGATTCGTGACTTATTTGAAGGGCTTGTGATTCAAGATCGTGACGGAAACATTATTCCCGGTGTGGCAGAATCATGGGAAACCAACGACAACCAAACCTTTACTTTTCACTTGCGCAAAGACGCGAAATGGTCGAATGGCGAGCCTGTGACGGCGGATGATTTTGTCTATTCACTGCGCCGAGCGGTGGACCCGAAGACCGCTTCTCCAAATGTTTGGTATCTCAAACTCACCAAGATCAAAAACATCGCCGATGTAGCAGAGGGCAAAAAGTCTTTGGACGATCTCGGTATCAAGGCAGTGGATAAATACACCCTACGTTTTGAGTTGGACAGTCAAGTGCCGTACTTTGTTGCTATGACTGGGCACACGTCCATGATGCCAGTGCATCAAGCGACAGTGGAAAACCGCGACAAGCCGTGGAGCGATCCAGACCAATTTGTTAGCAACGGTGCATTCACATTGGATAAGTGGGTCGTGAATGAACGCATTGAACTGGTTAAGAGTCCAAGTTACTGGGACAGCGCAGATACGCATCTAAACAGAGTGACTTACATTCCGTTTGAAAACCAAAACGCGTCTATCAATCGCTTTGCGGCAGGAGAGCTGGATATCACGTCAGATGTGCCGACTCATATGGCGCAGAAGCTTAAACAAGATTACAAGCAGGCTTACACGGTGGTGCCATTATTGTGTACGTATTACTACGCGTTCAATACCACTCGTCCGCCATTTGATGATGTGCGAGTGCGTCAAGCGGTGTCGTACTCCATCATGCGCGATGTGATTACGAATGGTGTCACGCAAGTGGGCAACCTTCCTGCTTATACTTTTGCGCATCAGTACACCGCAGGGTTTGATGCGACGCCGCCTGAATACAGTAAGTGGAGTCAGCAACAACGTGACGAGAAAGCGCGTCAGTTGTTAAAAGAAGCGGGTTACAGCCAAGACAAGCCGCTCGATTTTAAATTGCTGTACAACACCAGTGAGGCAAACAAATCGATCGCGGTTGCGATAGCGTCGATGCTACAAAAAAATCTCGGTGCAAACGTGGAGTTAGAAAACCAAGAGTGGAAGTCGTACTTAGTGGCGCGTAAACAAGGCAATTTCGATGTGATGCGCGCTTCCTGGTGTGGTGATTACAATGAAGCGTCTACTTTCCTGAGCTTACTTCGCTCAGGTTCCTCGGGTAACTTTGCACGTTACAGCAGTGAAGCGTACGACAACGCGATGAACAGTGCATTGGCTGCAACCAATGAGAAAGCACGCCAAGGTTTCTATGATCAAGCCGAGCAATTGTTGGCGGCGGATATGCCAATCGCACCGATTTACTACTACATGCAAGCGCGTTTGGTTCGTCCTACGGTTGGCGGTTTTGCCAAGAACAACGTAGAAGGTCGTATCTACTCGAAAGACCTCTACATCAAGAAGTAGCGCTCAAAACAAGCGATAAATATGAAGCCCCGAAGATGTATCTTACGGGGCTTCTTTTTATTGTTAGCGAGTGGAGAGCTTGTTCACGAGCATAGCGACTCGTTTGCCAAGATACTCTGCTGTTGCAACATCAGAAGCATGCAACTGACCACCTTCACCACCTTGTGCAACAATACCACCTTGTACACCATAACGATTCAGGTTTTGCTCCCCAGAATTGCTGATCTTATCCAACCCGACCCACATCATGCCGTGTTGGTTAGAGAGCGTTTGTAGATATTGTAATGTGCAAGATTGGTCGCCATTCATTGCCCCACCACTGGTAAAGCCAGCCGCGATTTTGTTCGCCCATTTTTGGTAATACCAAGATTCACTGCTTGCATCTGCAAATGCTTTAAACTGCGCTGCTACACCGCCCATATAGGTCGGTGAGCCAAAGATAATCGCATCACACTCAGCAAGTTCATCCATTAGTTTAGGGTTCACAAAACGTCCCTCAATAATCTCACTGCCTTCAATTCGGTGAGAGAGGATTTCACAGTCATCTTGCTGCTTAATGCCTTGTTGTTCAACGCCTGCGGCAATCGCGCGAGCAAGCTGACCAGTAACGTCGGTTTTAGAGAAATAAATAATCGCAATTTTGGACACAATGGTTCCTTTTTTCATTGTTGATTTTTAATCGTGCGACTAAGGCTAAAACCTCAAGATAAGTTGAGGTCAAGAAGAGATTTGAGATAGATAAAGTACGAATTGGTATCTAAAGAGCTTTCTTATAGGGTAAGTCGACGGCATAACTACAGTGAATGCAACGACGATGAATGTCGTGTATAAAAGCGTTAAAGGAAGATCTTAAAGATGTAGAAAACTCTCTTGGAAACAATGATAAAGGTACCGATGCTAGTGATGATTAATAGGCGGAAAAATAGATTAAAATATGTAAACTCAGACCTGATCCAAGGCGGGAAAAGTACATTTCATCGTTTCTTAAGGCGAGGGATTATTATCATTATGGTAGGAGGCCTTTCTACAGCCTCTTCCACGGTATTTGCACACTTTATAGCGGGTGTGTTTGATGTGGATATGAATGTTCATCCAGAGAGCTTAGAAGAAAAAGTGCATGCACTACTTTTTGTTTCGGTCAGTCTTGTTTTTTACCTCTTTTATGCCCTTATCTCGCTAAATATTAGTGGGTGGCTCATAATGAAGCTAAAAATATAAGCTTAACTAAAACCATGTCCTTGTATTTTAAGGAAGATGGAACTAGTGACGATTTTTTCTTTGCTTGCACCATCTCTATTTTTGTATTTATTTAAGGTTCGTAAATAAGAAGCTTCCTTTGGTTAAAGTGGCGCTTTTGGTTTCGGCGATGTGTCATGTTTTTATCATGAAAGAATACAGTGGTGACCTTCAGCTTATACGTTTTGTCTCTTCACTGTTTTTCGCCATTAACTTTGGGTTATTTGTGACCACCAAGTGATACTAAAAAGCCGATGTAGATACATCGGCTTTTTAGTGGGTTATTTCTTTCTGCGAGTATAAATTCGAGATTTGGCTTTACTTGGCTCTGGCTTGTTTTTCGCCAGCTTTAGTACCGCTTTTTGCAAAATCTGGTTGTTTGGGTAAGTGATCAAGTTACCGTTGTCGTGCTTAATTAACACGTGAAACATGCTGATTTCTTGAATCTCACCGCAGATGTCTTCATCTTTGTCTACGACTTTAATTCGGTCACCCACTCGGTACGGGAAGACAAAAAAGATCAAAAAGCTGGCAGTGATGTTGCTCAGAATTGACCACTGCGCAATAAACGCCACACCTAATACGGCAAAAATGGACGATAGGAACAAAGACACATCGCCATAGCCAATACCTGTGATAATGGCAAAAATAGAGGCGGTCAAAAATAGCAGCGCGACATTGAAACAGCGCTGAATAAAACTCAAACGGGCCTTTTTTACACCTTTCGTTGTTGCCAAATTTAGGATGGCTCTATTTACAATCCTCTTCAGGATGCGATACGCGATCAGGACAAAAATGCCCATCATTAGTTTGTAACCGAGGGAGCCCGTAGTGAAATACTGGCTCACTTGCTCTAATTGGATCCAATCATTCATTTCTTCATCTCGACGATATCTAGAAAGCGGCTTTTATAGCTGATTTTTTGCTGTAAGTAATCACAATTTTTCTTTACACCATTTGTCTCTGTGTTGAGGTACCACAGAGTACTATATTGGTTAATCAAAGACTTAGTGAGCATTGCGAACTCTTTGGCTTTATTACTTATATTCAACCAAAGCTGACGTGATTTTGAAAAGAGCAATCTTTGAGCTGTATCCCATATCCGACATTCTATGACGCTAGTTCCTTATAAACGAGCTGAATATGACTTTTGTCCTGATAACCTAAGGTGTATTAATTGAAAGAGCTTTTAGGGCGTTGAAAAATGGAAGAAGATGAAAAGGCGATTATGATTTTATTCGTGATTGTTGGCCTTGTACTCGTTTGGGTCGCGCTTGAAGAACTTAACTATCTCGGGCTCCCAATAAAATAAGCCCCGTTAAACATGAGTCAAACGGGGCCTTTGTCTTTTATCAATGTGAATTCAGGCTAGCTAACCGCACGCACTTTGCCTTGTTTCAAATCGTTCAGCACTTGCGCTTTAGGGCCATCTGCAATGATGCTGCCTTTCTCCATCACAATTACGCGATCAACGATGTCGAGCATAGACGTTTTGTGCGTAATCAGAATCAGCGTTTCACTAGGTTTCAACTGTGCTAATTGATGTTTAATGTGCATCTCTGAGCGATTATCCATCGCACTGGTTGGTTCATCCATGAGTAGAACAGGAGGACGACCCAAAAATGCACGAGCGATCGTGACTGCTTGACGTTGACCACCCGAAAGCATTGCTCCACCTTCACCAACTTGGCGTTCTAAGCCCGCTGGGTCAGATTGCGTAAACGCAGTAACACCGGCACGATTCGCTGCGTCTAGTACGTCACGGTCATCGGTTAATGGGCGACCTAGCGTAATGTTGTCGCGGATAGAACCAAAGAACAGATTCGAATCTTGCGGCACACAACCAATATTACGGCGAATGTCGACATGATGCAGTTGTGCGATGTCGGTATCATCAATGCGAACATGACCTTCCGTCGGCTGATACAAGCCCATGATGAGACGTTCTAACGTGGTTTTACCCGAACCGATACGGCCTATGATCGCTACTTTTTCGCCTGGGTTAATGGTCAAGCTCAAATCTCGAATCGACGCCACCGGTGAATCTGGGTAGTGGAAGGTCACGCGTTCAAGTTCAATTTTGCCTTGTACTATTGGGCGGTGAATGTAACGTTTACCTTCTTCTTGTTCATCCGGCATTTCCATGACTTGATTGATAATTGTCATAGAAGACTTCGCTTGGTTGTAGCGCGTAGAGAGTAAGGATAACTGAACCAAAGGACCAATCGCGCGGCCGCTAAGCATGGTTGCGGCAATCAAACCGCCCATGGTTAAGTCGCCTTCTGCAATTAAGTAAACGCCTAGGATGATCATCCCTACGTTACTACTTTGCTGCACAAAACCCGCCGCGTTTTGAATGCTATCCGTAATTCGTCGGCTTTTTATATTCCAGTTCGCCATGTGCGCAACTGCCTCTTCCCAGCGGTATTGGAATTGGCTTTGCGCACTGAGCATTTTTACGGTTTCTAACCCAGCTAAGCTCTCTATCAAATTGGCATATTTTTGCGATGCTAGGCGTGAACCCTCCTCAATGGAGCGACGCAGCGGCCCTTGTATCAGTAGCGAGTGAATAATCAAAATGACCACGCCCACCATCGGTACATACACAAGATCGCCAGCCATTAGCCATATAATCACTAAGAATAAAATGGCAAAAGGCAAATCAATGAGAGCACTGACGGTCGCTGAAGTAAAAAACTCTCGAATAGATTCGAATTCTTGTAAATGGCGAGCGAAGGCACCGACCGAAGGCGGCTTCGATTCCATTCTAATCCCCATCACTTTGCTGAACAGTTTGGATGAAATCAGAATGTCAGACTTCTTGCCCGCCACATCAATGAAGTAATTTCTCAGCGACTTGAGAATGAAGTCGAACAGGAACACGACAAAGATGCCACTTGCTAGTACCCATAGGGTTTCAAACGCAAGATTCGGAACCACTTTGTCGTACACCAAGCGAGTGAATAGCGGAGCGGCAACCGCAAAGAGGTTGATGAGAAGTGATGCGATTAAAACATCACGGTAGATGCGTTTTGACTGCCACAAGGTGGACCAGAACCAGTGGCCTTCGTTGGTTTTGAGCACTTCGGGAGAGCGCTCATCGAAACGGAATTGCTTTTTAACTAAAAAGTACCGACCAGTGTATTGCTCAAGTAGGTCTTCTAATGGAATAGAGATCGGCACCATTCCACTTTCTAGGGTGGTGACTTCGGCCTCGCGTTTCTCCATATTGATGCTGTTGAGAACGCAAGAGTCACCGCCTTTAAGAACTAAGATTGCCGGCAGAATTAGGCTGGAGATGCTCTCCAGCTCTGCGCGGTTTTCCTTGGCAACCAATCCGGCCCTTTCCGCTGCTCTTGGTAGCAAAAATGGGGTCAGTTTACCGTCAGATAGCGGTAGTCCGTTGACTAGCGCTTCTGGCGAGTTAGCTAACCCATAGTAACGGCTAACGTAGATGAGCGAATTCAGTAAAGGGTCTTTCATCGTTGATAAACCTTTTTATTCCTTGTCGACGATGAATCCTTGGAATACCTCAACAAAATGTTCAGTGAGGAAATCCAACTGGATTTGAGTTTCGATACGCGATGCGATAGTCGTAATACCAAGGTTGTGGGCAGTACGAGAGATCGACGTTAGCGTGAATTTCTGTTTTTCGTCGTGCAAGTTGTGTGTGAATAGGTAATCGAGCTTCACATAGTTCGGGCGGAACTCTTGGATGTATTCCAAAGATTGGAAGTTACGTCCGTAGTTATCTACGCCGAACTCAGCACCTGATTGGCGAATGGCATTACATAACAGTGCTGTGTGGTGAGGCTGATCGATAAAGCATTCCTCTGGAATTTCAAAATGTAGCTTAGAGGCCACTTTGGCGTGTTTTTCCAGCATGCTAGTTGTCCAGCGAATAAACGATGGTTGAGACAAGCTGCTTTGCGCGATGTTAATCGCGACTGGGTCATTAAGTTCACCACTTTCTAGCATCTTAATCATTGATTCAATGACATACTGGTCAAAGATGTTGGTGGCGTCTAACTGTTCTAGTGCGAATAGGTATTGATTCGCACGATACGTTTCACCATCTTTTTCGATGCTTGAAAATACTTCGTTGTGGAATACTTTACCCCATGTGTTTTTCGCAGCTTGGAAACGGAATTTAACCCAATCACTATGAATGGCTTCTTCAACCAACGCTTTCCATTGCTGTTTACCCATCAAACTAGAAGGTGTATCACTGCCAATGAAGCCGTATGGCTTGTCTGGTTGCGCTTTGGCTTTCGATAGTGCGTTGTCCACCATCGAGAGGATTTCAGAACGCGTTTTCTGATCTTTGCTGTGTGCAACCCCTAGTGACGCTTTAGGTTTTGCTAAGCCTGTTGGGTCAGTATTTAGGCCGTTCACACAATTGACGATGCTGTCCGATAAAATGCGTAACTCGCTCTCATCCATATGAGGGAAAAGCAAGCCGAACTCATCACTAGACAAGCGAGCAATAGTGGCACCCGGTACATCAATGGTGTTTTTCAAACGTTGAGACAGTTCTTTAACGTGGGCATCTGCGCGTTGGTAATCTTTGGTCTCGTAAATGTCCCCAATGTATTCAGCATGGAGTAGCGCGATACCCCCTTGCGTTTGCTCTGCAAGCCATTGGTCGATTTGGTTGATGTAGAATGAGCGGTTACCCAATTTAGATATAGGATCGAGGTAAGCCTGAGCACGCAGACGTTGCGCCTCTTTGGCTTGCTCTTTGAATGATAGCTCGATTTGAGCAGACATCATGTTAATGCCATCTACCACCGCGATAAGATCTTTGGTTCTTGGACGAGCAAGCGGTTCACCAAATTGGTTATTCGCGATTTCATGCATTTTATTTACGATGGCCGTTAATGGTTTTAGCGAGCGACGTAGGATGTATGAAATTGCCACTAAACCAGCTAGAAAAATAACACTGAATACAGACAGCAAGCCAATAAAACCTTGCCAGAGCTGCTCGTAAGCTGCGCCTGGGTGACTAATGATTTCTACTTCGGCGAGCTGCATCCAACCACTGGTCACAACACGCTTATCGTGAATCGCTTTAAATAGATTCATGTCGATAAACCATTGTGGCACCGTACTTGGTTTAACTGGGTAAGTACGCACGATCTGGTAGTCAGAATCTAATGCTGTAAGACGAACAACGGAGTAGGTGCTGCCGTCAAATAGAGCATTAATCACGGACTCAACCGCGACTTTATCTTTGTCCTTTAGGTAAGGAGCCAGTGCCAAACCTACGGTGTTAATAGTGTTGTTGACCTCTGAACGTTGCTGTTGCTCCAAGCTGTCTCGAGTCGTGTTGAATTGGATTACGAATACTGATGCCAACAAGAGTATAAAGACCGTAACCATCCCCACCACAAGCTTCTTATATAGGGTCATGTTTCTCACTCGTCATAGTTAATTTTAGGTTTATTTAACTGCAACTTACGTTCGCGCGAGCGTAAGTCATTCCAAAGGCTCAACCGTGATGCTTTCCCTGCTAGCTCTCCAGTGCTAGCAGATGACTTCATCAACCACAGGTTTGTACCATTAAAACTGTATATCGGTAGCAAGTCGCTACGCTTAGAGGCTCGGACAATGTCAGGATTGATATTATCGAGAATGAGCGGCTCAGAACTTGGGGTAGGGTAGTAAGCTAATACCATGTGAAACTGATTCAGTTCGATGGCTTTTACGTATATTAAACGCATCTTTGAATCTGGTATTCCTAGCTCGAGTAAAGAGAAGTACTTAGCAATAGTGAAATCTTCACAGTCTCCTGCGTTACTCCCTAAAAATTCGAGTGGCGTAGCCCAATAATCTGTCTTTCCCCACAGTTTTATGTCGTCAACGAAATACAGCTGATTAAAAAAGTCGTTAACGCCAGCGAGCTGTTCATGAGTCTCTAATTGTTTAAATAAGTCGAGGTTCTTTCGCCATGTATTTACGCGCAATCCCGCACGTTCGCCGTACACCGCTGTGACCGTATTGACCCATCGTTGTTCTTTACTGTTCAGCGCACCAAGTTGGAACGACAAACAACTTAAGCTGATTAATAATGTAACTTTACGCTGCAAATTGGATCGCATATTCGACTCGTATCACAAGTATACTCTTCTAGAGAGTTCGTCAGTGAGAAATAAGTGCTTTTTATTTAATCACTTATCGCTCAATACTCCCTATCGCGAGTATCTTAATGTGGTTTACTCCTTCAAGGCGTTCGTTTTGGCACTTAAAATCGGTTTAAGTAGATATTCCAAAACGGTTCGCTTCCCTGTGATGATATCGACCGATGCTGTCATTCCTGGAATGATTGGTAAATCTGCATCTTGACCAAAGTTTGTTTTTTCGGTGCGTACACGAACAATGTAGAAGCTGTTGCCTTCTTCATCTTGAGTGGTATCCGCGCTGATATGTTCCAACTCTCCCTCTAAACCGCCGTACTTTGTGAAGTCGTAAGCTGTAAATTTCACGATAGCATGAAGATCTGGGCGTAAAAATGCGATGTCTTTTGGCGCAATTTTCGCCTCTACCAATAGTGTGTCTTCTGTTGGTACGATCTCGACGATATCCATACCAGGTTGGATAACACCACCGACAGTATTGATGTTCAGTGTTTTGATTTTGCCTGTTACTGGCGAATTCACAACCGTTCGGTTTACTCTATCTTCCAAGCCCACCGCTGATTCAACCAAGGCAGATAACTGGTCTTGGGCGCTGTTGAGTTTCTCTTGCTGTTCAGAGCGGAATTTGAGTGCAACATCAATACGGTTGAGCATGGATTCTCGAATCGCTGATTGCAATACGGGAATCTTGAGCTCACTGGACGTCATTTCACGACGGGTATCGTTGACTTGGCGCTGTAATTTGAGCAGTTCAATACGAGGAACAACGCCCTCGTCTGCCAAAGGTTTGGTGATATCGAGTTCTTTTTTCGCGTATTGGTAGCTTTGACGCAGTTCCTTACTCGCGCTTGGATCTCTACCAAGTCCTGCTGCTTTTGCTGCACTTGTTGGTCAATAACAGAAAGTTGGTTGCGCAAATTATCTAGATCTTCGCGATATTCTGCTTTTTGACGCTGTGTGAGTTGAGGTCGAGTCTCTTCCAAGGTTGGTGGGAAGGTCAGTTTACCGTAATCAAGTAGTACACTTTGACGCCAGTTTTCCGTTTCAAAATCACGATTAACGGCAACACTGTTAATAGAAGCGGATAGTTGCAGCACAGATGCGGTAAGGTTGGCAACTTGTTGCTCACGTTCACGAAAATCTGAGCGAAAGCGGGTGTCGTCGATAAGCAGTAACTGTTGGCCTTTTTCAACCAACTGGCCTTCTTTGACCAAGATTTCTTTGACTAAGCCACCTTCTAAGTTTTGGACTACTTGTATCTGTGAGGAGGGAATCACTTTGCCTTGACCAACCGTGACTTTGTCGATTTCAGCCCAAGATGCCCAACCTATTGCTGCAATGAAAAATAGCACCATAACCCAGAGCATAAAACGCGCGCTGTTGGGGGTATTGAGGAGCAATGCTGCAGTTTTGTCATCAACAAAATCCAACTCTTCATCGTTGAGTTTGTTGTAGTTATCTCGGCTCATCACAGTCCCTGCTTATATAATTACGGATTATCTTTTTGATCTTATTATTATTAACCGATCATGTCAGCATGCTCGGCTAATAAAATATGAGAAGAGGGTTATTCTCTCTTCAAATGAGCTTTCTTACACTTTCTAAATCAAACAAAAGCATAATTAGCGCCGGAGTATAGCTATTACGCCTTGAACTTGGCTTTATCCAACTGATGTTTTTTTAGTTTGTCGTACAAGGTTTTGCGTGATACCTGTAATTCTAGTTGAACCTCTTTGAGTCTGCCGCGATGTCTTTGCAATGCATCGAATAACAAGCAATATTCAAAGTATTCTGTGCGCTGAGTCATACTCTGAATTTCAAGACTTTTCTCACTGTTCCAATCTTCCATTCTAAAAGTATCTGGCTTGAGGGCACGAAGTTCAGCAAATTGGCGTAGCTGCTTAACGTTTTCTGGCCATTCGAGACTGGTGAGGTGTTTGACCTCTTCTAGGCTGATATGTGGCGGCTGTAACTGATATCGACTCGCTGTGTGGCGCACAAAGTGCTTGTATAAAGGCCCTATATCTTCCTTTCTTTCATCGAGCGTCGGTAAGTGAATTAGAGTCGCCAGGGATTTTAGAGGTGGCTCGGCTTGGGTGGTCGCGCCAAAAACACGCTCAAGTTTTGGGTGCTTGAATAAGTATTCCCATTGCTCAAATGATACATGCTCTGCGCTATGTAAGTACAAACTGCAGTGGCGTTTTCCTTCACTTAAGCGGTGTATGGCTTTGTCGAGCGCTTCTAATGAAAGCTCATAGAGGTCTTCACCAGAAGCGGCGATTAGCTCACTATCCGGTGTTGCATGTATGTCGTGGGCAAATTGTGCGGCGAGCCGGCGACCTGTACCATCTTGACCTACAAAAATGAGCGGCTGGCTTGTGGGCGCACTGATCAAGGCGCGACGAATGCTCACCATGGCCTTACTGTGACCAATCATTTTCGGACCAACATGAGTTTGCATGTCGAGCTCTTTCTTAAGCCAGATGTTTTCTTGCAACAAGTTCAGTTTATCGCTGGCATTGTTGAGCGATTTCATGAGCTGTTCCGTTGAAAACGGTTTTTCTAGAAAGTCGTACGCGCCGCTTTTCATCGCATCTACCGCGGTTTTCACATCTCCATGTCCAGTAAGTACGATGAATTGAAAGTGATCGTTTTTGCTTCGCAAAGTTCGCATAAACTCCAAGCCATCCATCACGGGCATATGGATATCGGTAATGATAATCGCAGGCGTATTTGAGTCGATTACGCGTAAGGCTTCTACTGCGTTTGGTAAGCAGGTGACGTCTATCCCTTCAATCAGCAGGGCTTGAGACACGGCATCACGAATGTGTGGTTCGTCATCAACAAAGAAAACTGAGTTATTCATGGTCGTTTTCCACTTCTGGAGTACGTTTATTCTGATTGACTATTGGTAGCGTCACGATAAAGGTCATGCCTCCTGCTTGTTGTTCTGTGTTCTGATGTTTATAGGCACAGAGGGAGCCGTGATAGCTCTCTAAAATGCGTTTGGAGATGGTCAAACCTAATCCTAAGCCCTCTGGCTTAGTCGTAAAAAATGGATCAAAGACTTTTGCTAGGGCTTCGTCCGACATGCCAGGCCCGTTATCGGAAACAAGAATGTCGCAACTGTCATCATGACACTGAACAGCAATGGATATTTGCGGATCGATACAGTGGTTTTCCATCGCTTGTGCGGCGTTGTGGAAGAGGTTTATCAGCACTTGTTCTAATTCAACGCTGTGAATGGCCAGCTTCACATCATAGTCGATGGCCGGAACTTTTAGTGTTACTCCTTGCTTAATAAGCTTGTTGCTCAAAATGCTGGTGGCAGTATGTACCGCGTCGTGCAGTACTGAGATTTCATTGTGTGAATCGTGCGTGGCTTTCCGAGTAAAGACTTTTAAGCGGGCAATGACTTCCGAAATGGTGTCATTGAGTGTCAGCATTTTGCCCAAATTGTCAGCGACCATTGGGTATTTTTCCATTGCCAACAAACGCTGCGAGTTTTCGGTATAGGTTCTTAGTGCGGAAAGTGGCTGATTTATCTCATGATTAATACTGGCTGATAGCTCGCCCAACAGTGCCAATTTCGCGGCTTGCGTCAGTTCTTGTTGTGTTTGTTTAAGCTCTTGTTGGCTTTGCTCATATTGGCGGATGGTCTGTTGTAGTTTTTGGTTGGCTTCACTTAGCACTAGTGTCCGTTGCACTACTTTTTCTTCTAGGCTCACATTGAGATGGGCAAGGCGTGCTTTGTTAACTAGGGTTTGGAACCACGCTAACGCAATTAGAGCAATGAGCGCATATAAGATCAGGAAGACGATATCGGCCTGTAAAACGGCGGCAAGAACGCTGTTGTGGTTAATTAAGGCAACGACGCGAAACCCTTTATCCAATAAGTGTGTTGCGTATGCGAGGTAATTCGGTGATAGAAGCAATTGATTGTCATCAAACTCCGTGACACCAGTGTGTGCCGTTAACTCACCAAAATATTCGGGTAAGGTATCGCCATATTGACGCGTTTCGGTAAGTTCATTTATTGCACTCGATGACAGTGGGAAAAGTGCACGATAGCGCCAGTCTGGTAAATTGCTCATAAACACGACATTGTGTTTATCTGTAATGAGTACGTCAGTCGTGGTTTGCGAAAGGCGCTGTTCTAATTGCTCCAAGTTCACTTTTACTGTAATCACGCCAACGACTTCCTCATTTACCCACAGCGGAGATGAGAAGAAGTACCCACGTTTATTCGAGCGCACGCCTAATCCAACATATTGAGCGGGCTCACCGCGTCGCGCATTTTTAAAATAGGGGCGATAGCTAAAGCTAGAGCCAACAAACGTATCTTCTTGCTGAAAGTTACTTGAGGCTATGACTAACCCGGTGCGGTCATGAACGTAAATCGTATCGGCCAAACTTTGCTTCAACCAATCTGATAACAGTAGGTTGAGCTCTTGAGAGGGCGTTCCGCGCTCTACTGCTTTGAGTAGTCTTGGGTCGTGACTTAATAGGTTTGGTATCTGTTCAAACTTTGCCAGTTCGTAGTCCACTTCTTGTGACACTTGCGCGGCTTGTCTCTCTAGCTTTTGTTGCCATTGATCATGTTGGTATTGAGTTGCGTAATGATGAGTAAGCGCAAGCCCTGAAATGCCGCCGGCACACAGTAGCAGTAAAAAATGACGTAGGGCTTTGGGGTTGAGTAAGTTCACGATCGGCTCACTGGTTTTTTGTGTCATGGTATCAAATGACGCACTGTGATGCTGTGAGCGGCAACGATAACAAGCACAATGATGTCCTTGTATTTCCTCAGTATCGGGAGCACAATCGACAAAAACGAGTGAAGGAGTAAAGATGGAACTTGCTGATATTCGTCGTGAGTACACCAAAGGTGGGCTGCGTCGTAAAGATTTGAAAGCTGATCCTATTGATCAATTTAATCTGTGGCTAGAGCAAGCAGTTGAAGCGGGTTTAACGGACCCGACTGCGATGACAGTTGCAACGGTTGATGAAAATGGCATGCCGTTTCAACGCATTGTTCTATTGAAAAACGTCGACAAAGATGGTTTTGTGTTTTACACCAACCTAGGCAGTCGCAAGGCCCAGCAGCTAGAGCATAACAGCAATATTAGTTTGCACTTCCCTTGGCATCCGTTAGAGCGCCAAGTTCATATTACTGGTGTGGCTGAAAAGCTTACCGCCGTAGAGAATATGAAATACTTTACTTCTCGTCCTAAAGAGAGCCAGTTGGCCGCAATCGCGAGCAAACAAAGTAGCCGTATTTCTGCCAGAGGTGTGTTGGAAGGTAAGTTTTTAGAGCTAAAACAGAAGTTTGCTAAGGGTGAAATACCAGTACCAACCTTTTGGGGTGGCTTTCGCGTAAAACCAAAGAGCATCGAATTTTGGCAAGGTGGTGAACATCGCCTTCACGATCGTTTTCTTTTCTCCCAGCATGATGGAAGTTGGGACATTGATCGTTTAGCGCCATAGGCTTATGGTCCCTCATGAATAAACAAACACCGCCGAATTGGGGCGGTGTTTTTGTAGGTGGAAGCGATGTGAATTATCGCTCTCCATTCAACACAACCGATAATTGATGCTTAAGCAGCGTTTTGGGTACAACAGAGCCGTAGCCTGCTTCCATTGCTTTATCTATTAGCTCGTTCTTGCTGTTCGCTGCAAACTTATTACGTAAGCGTGCGACGTGACCTTCAACGGTTTTTGTTGATATGCCCATGACCTGAGAGATAAATTGAGGCTTTTTGCCATAGAGCAAGAGGAAAAGCGTTTCTTGCTCGCGGCATGTGAGCTTCTCTGGTTTTGGTTGTAAGTCAGAAAAACGAAAGATGGATTGTTGATTTGGGTTGGTACTGATAGCACGACAAACCCAATACCCGACTTCAATCACGGCAGTGTCGGTGAGTTCTCTTCCGTAGAAAATGGTGCCTACAATGTCGCCATTGTCATCTCGCCACGGTGTTTTAGTAAATATATGTGCTCGCCAGCGGCCATCTGGATAAGGGTGGATATCCAGAATTTTTAGTGACTCGCCAGTTTCGAGAACGTGTTTATCTTGGCGTTGAAATTCTTGCGCGCATTCAGTGGTTGGGCTGGCCATATCAAAATCAGTTTTACCCAAGCACTCCTCGGGCGATGTGTGCCCTAACAGTTCTGCGTATTCCTGGTTTACGTATAGGAATACCGAATCTTTATCTTTGCATCCCCAACAACCTGGTAGCTGTTTAAGGAGGGATTGTTCTATGGTATCGACTGAAATATTCACAAAAGGACTCACTACATACTGCTTTTACCAATACATAGACGTCCGTGTTACATGGCTCGTATTGATGTTGCCAAGTAGGCAGTTACGTTGCTAGAACACGTTCGTTGATTGGCGCTCAATCCAATTAAATTCGTGGTGTTCGATGTTTTCGTCAGGTAGTCATAGACAACGACGAAATGGAACGAAGAGTTTAATTGGGAAAATGGTCTGTTTCATTACAGATATGTGCGCTCACGGATGTCCGCCTAATGTTCGGCTTACAACTCGTATCGTCCTTGATCATGCTTCCTACAACTCAGTTGTAATGTGGTTGACGTTCATATCACTTGTGAGCGAAAGAGCAGC
Organism: Vibrio sp. 1401; assembly: GCF_033340295.1. Taxonomy (NCBI): domain Bacteria; kingdom Pseudomonadati; phylum Pseudomonadota; class Gammaproteobacteria; order Vibrionales; family Vibrionaceae; genus Vibrio; species Vibrio sp. 1401. The sequence goes on along the minus strand of NZ_JAWOWF010000007.1, from coordinate 42,505 downwards.
ACCTAAGCATATGAGAGGGACAGTGAGACAAAAGCTATGATATCAGCTTATGCTATTGTTTTCATTGTTGAGAAGCGAAAAAAAAGCCAGCCTGAAGACGGGCTGGCAACACAAGATATAATCTTGTCGACGTGTAGAAGAGGTTCTAAATTACCTAGCGAGGGTCTGCTAAGTAAGTTAGAGGTATCAATGAGATACCGAGAGCTTTAGATCGTATGCATCTTAAAGCTCGATAACTAATGTATTGAATCAGAGGCATATTAGTAAGGGGGGAAATCCCTCTATGTTGAGTTTAAAGCGTGGGTTTCGATCCGTTTCAGGGACGACTTATCTAATATGGAGCACGGTGTTTTACAAAATAACGGATTGTTCGGTAATAAGGATCTTTACATTGATTGATTATGTATACGTAAGGTGTTGCCTATCTATCCGTTTTTGTTAATAAAATTGGTTGCTCACTGACCGTAAATTAACCTCGCATGATCATCGTTCCGGAACTATGATCATGTAAATGAACTTGATCATGCTGATTTGATCTTGTCGATTGAGTTGGGTAAAAGTTGCAACCCAACAAAGAAGGTATATGATGCGAAGACGTAGGCTGACCGTGTAAAGACGACTGTTTAAAATGAGTGACTCAGATAACCAAAAAATCCTTTCATATCAAGAGATTATTCTGCCGAAGCCGGCGGAGCTGATCACACTTCCGTCTTATATGGATTGCCACGATCATTCTTATACGCAGATCGTGATTGGTTTAAAAGGGCAAGCCGAATTTGAAGTGCGCGGGCGAGGTAATCTTGTCGGCCCTGGTCAAGGTTGTGTGGTCACCGCATGCTCTGATCATGCTTTCGGTGGCGTCATCAATCAATCGGATATTTTGGTGCTGAATATGCCCAAACCGACAAATGATGATCCTGAAATGCTTCAAAAAATCAATAACCTGGAGAGAGACCATGTCTACTTCCAGTTAGATAGTCAAATTCAGAAGCTGATACAGATGTTGGTTCAGGAAATGCGAAAGCATCCGGATGACCTGCTGTTAAGTCGTGCGTGTAACGACACTGTGATTGCGTTAATGCAGCGCCATATCTCGGCATTTGAGACCAGTCGAAAAGAGTCGCGCTTTGATTTGGAGGCGATTGATCGTTACATTGAGCAGCACCTGAGTCATAAGATTAGTGTGGCTCAATTGGCCGGGCGAGTGTTTCTTGGGGAAAGTCAGTTCCATTGCTTGTTTAAAGAGCAGATGGGGATTACACCTCATCAATATGTTCTCGGAAAGCGTATCGACATGGCTCGTGAATTAATCGAGCAAGGGCACCTTTCTTTAGGGCAAATTGCCGAGTTTACTGGCTTCTCAAGCCAGAGTACTTTTACTCATACTTTTACTCGCTTACAGGGAATATCACCTTCCCGTTATAAAAAACAAGTTGGATAACAACGCGTTTTTTAGGTCAAATAATCATCAATCAGAATAAAGCCATGCACTATGCATGGTTTTTTTATGTTTTATTCACGTGACCTATCTCTCGTTTTTTTAAATTCTCTGTTCTTTGCAGTGGTTGATATGCCACTTGATCCTACATTTTCTCTTAGAACGAGCTCTTCACAAAAATCTTATTGATATTCTTGATATTTTGTTGTGAATGCAATGAAAAAATTAAAATTTACAACACAAAATATTACCTATTTGAATGTGACTATGTGGATGTTTTGTTATAAAAGCGAGTTTTTGGCAAAAATGTCGTAGTTTTTGACAAGTATTCTTATCGGCCTCAAAATACACTGCCAGCCATTGATAATCCTCGAAGCGGTTTTCGAGGAGTGAGATTGAGGAACACACATGTTTACAGCTACGAACGTGTTGACACCGGAATTTATCGGGCAGCCGCTTGATAAGTTGTGGTCACTGATCTCGCCATTATATATGGTGGACGAGTCTCAATGGCTAGAGCAACTATTGCCACTAGCGACGCCGACAGAGGATGAAAAATCGGCGATCACTACCCAAACGACCCACCTTATCGAAGCCATTCGTGCCGATAAGAAGTCAATCCAGATGATTGATGCTTTATTGCTGGAATACAGCTTAGATACTCAAGAAGGTATCTTGCTGATGTGTCTTGCAGAAGCATTAATGCGCATCCCAGATGCCGCGACAGCAGATTCTTTGATTAAAGATAAGTTGAGTGTCGCAGACTGGAAATCTCACCTGAAGAACTCTGACTCTGTGTTTGTTAACGCATCAACATGGGGCCTCATGCTAACAGGTAAAGTGGTTGGTCTTGGTGAGCAAGGCACCCAGAGCCCAGGTCAGGCTGTAAACCGTCTGGTAAATAAATTCTCTGAGCCTGTGATTCGTAAAGCCATGTATCAGGCAATGAAGATCATGGGTCACCAGTTTGTTCGTGGTCGTACGATCGAAGAAGCGCAGAAGAACGGTCGTCCAATGCGCGACAAAGGTTTCACCTACTCATTTGATATGTTAGGTGAGGCGGCGTTAACTACAGCGGACGCGAACAAGTACTTCAAAGATTACCTAATGGCGATCGAAGCGGTAGGTCGAGAAACTTACGGCAATGACACCAGCCCTGCGCCTTCGATTTCCATCAAGCTTTCTGCATTACACCCGCGCTACGAAGTCGCAAATGAAGAACGTGTAATGACAGAGTTGTATGACTCACTAATGCAACTACTAAAACGTGCTATTGAAGTCGACGTTGCAATCACAATCGATGCAGAAGAGGCGGATCGCCTTGAGCTCTCTCTGAAGCTATTTGAGAAAGTGTACCGTAGCGATCTTGTGAAAGGTTGGGGCAAGTTTGGTTTGGTTATTCAAGCCTACTCAAAACGTGCGCTACCAGTCTTGGTGTGGCTAAATGCACTCGCAAAAGAGCAAGGTGACGTTATTCCTCTGCGTTTGGTTAAAGGCGCGTACTGGGACAGCGAAATCAAGTGGTCTCAACAAGCGGGTTATGCAAATTACCCAGTATACACTCGCAAAGAAGCGACGGACGTTGCATACCTAGCTTGTGCTCGTTTCCTACTTAGCGAAGGTGTTCGCGGTAATATCTACCCACAATTTGCAAGCCACAATGCTCACACAGTTACGGCAATTGCTGTCATGGCGGAGCACAAAGAATACGAGTTCCAGCGCCTACATGGTATGGGTGATTCACTGTATAACCATGTTATGAAAATGTACGGTCAGCCAGTACGTATTTATGCTCCTGTCGGTAGCCATGCTGATCTTCTTCCGTACTTGGTTCGTCGTCTGCTTGAAAATGGTGCGAACAGCTCGTTTGTACACCGTCTAGTTGATGCGCGTTGTCCGATTTATGAGTTGACCCATCACCCTGTGGATGTGTTGACGGGTTTTGACACGCTACACAACGACAAAATTCCATTGCCTGCCGATATTTTCCCTGAGCGTAAGAACTCATATGGCGTCAACATTGATATCGACAGTGAGGCGAAGCCATTTGAAGCGCAGGTCGAAAGCTTCATGGACAACCAGTGGGTTGCAGGCCCGATGATCAATGGTGAACGCTTTGCCGAAAGCATGATCAAGGAAAATGCGGCTGAGATCATCACCGCACCGTACGATCGCCGAATTGAAGTCGGCAAAGTGGCATTTGCAACACTTGATCATGTTTCCTCTGCAATTGATGCGGCGCAAACTGCTTTCTCTGATTGGAAAGGTGTTCCTGTTGAGCAAAAAGCGGCTTGTTTAGAAAAGCTTGCTGACTTAATGGAAGAAAATCTGGCTGAGCTGGTGGCGATTTGTCACAAAGAAGCGGGCAAGACGATTCACGATAGTATTGATGAAGTTCGTGAAGCAGTGGATTTCTGTCGTTATTACGCGAAACAAGCGCAAAACCTACAGCCATTTGAGCTAGAAGGCTTTGACGGTGTGAAACGCATTTCTAGCCGTGAAGGTCTTGGTGTGTTTGTGTGTATCAGCCCTTGGAACTTCCCGTTGGCTATCTTCCTTGGTCAGGTAACGGCAGCACTGATTGCAGGTAACACTGTGGTTGCAAAACCTGCTGAGCAAACAAGCTTAATTGCCGCTCGCGCTATTGAATTAATGCTTGATGCGGGTTTCCCTGCTGGTGTGATTCAGTTACTTACTGGTCGCGGCGCTGAGATCGGTCATGCACTGACTTCTCATGATGCTATTGCTGGTGTGGCATTCACTGGCTCAACGGCAACGGCGCAACGCATTAACGTCACGCTCGCGGAGCGCAGCGCGAAACCGGTTCCGTTTATTGCGGAAACAGGTGGTCAAAACGCAATGATCGTGGACAGTACTGCATTGCCAGAGCAGGTGGTGCGTGATGTGATTCGTTCGGCGTTTGCATCTGCTGGTCAGCGTTGTTCTGCCCTTCGTGTTCTATTTGTACAAGAAGATGTAGCAGACCGTATGATCAACCTGATTCAAGGTGCGATGAATGAGCTGTATGTTGGTTTACCTTACCTACACAAAACGGATGTTGGTCCGGTTATCGACAGCAATGCAAAACAAAAACTCCTTGCTCACCTTGAGCAAATGAGCAAAACACAGACTAAAGTCGCTCAGCTACAGCTGGATGAATCGTGCCAGCATGGTGACTTTGTCTCACCAAGTGCGTTTGAAATCTCGGGCATCGATGTGCTGAAAGAAGAACAATTTGGTCCAATCTTGCACATTGTTCGCTTTAAAGCGTCTGAATTACCGAACGTGGTTGCGCAGATCAACAGAACGGGTTTTGGCTTGACGATGGGTATCCATAGCCGTAACGAAACCACGTACCGTTGGATTGAGAAACATGCACGAGTAGGTAACTGCTACATCAACCGAGACCAAGTTGGCGCTGTGGTTGGTGTACAGCCGTTTGGTGGTCAAGGCTTGTCGGGTACTGGCCCGAAAGCTGGTGGTCCACACTACCTATTCCGCTTTACTCAACATCTTCTTGCTCAAGCAGAAAACGCATAAGGAGTCGCATTATGGTTCATCAGATCACCTATTTTAAAGATGCATTCTCTGCGTGGGAGCAGTGGAATCTGACTGATTTTGATTACAAATGCGAGCATGTTCTGGCATTTAAATCTGCACTAGAAGGGCAGCAGTCTACCGTTGCCAAAGTGGTTTCTTACCACTTGCAACAAGCATCAGCTCTTCTTGCAGAAACTCACCAGTTAGTTGGCCCTACAGGGGAAACTAACGAACTGTATGCCGCAGGACGCGGTGTGGCTTTGGTGATTTGTGAAAACAACATCGAGCCTGCTGATAATGCGTTATACAGTGCTTTTGCGATGATCACCTGTGCCTTAATTGCAGGCAACAGTGTGGTCGTTTGCAGTGACAATGCAGAGCTAAACCAATTGGTTAAGCAAGCTGTAGCGTTGGCAAACTTCCCATCTAACTTAGTCCAGGTTGTTGCGTACGATGCGTCTGCCCCGTTGCTTGAGAGCGATGTACGTAGTGTGGGTTATGTTGGGCGTTCACAGGTTGAGCATGCGCTCAATCTTCAACTAGCTAAGCGTGACGGTGCAATCGTCGGCTTAGTTTCTGAAACGGATTTAGAGTCACCGAAATTGGCTCATGATCCTCATCTCTCGTTGCGCTTCATTACTGAGCGCACTCGAACGATAAATATTACCGCGGTGGGTGGTAACGCAACTCTACTCGAGTTGGGGAACGAAACTCACTAACCTGACTTGTAATGCCAATCTGGAGTAACTGGACTGAGAGCCGGTCCAGATTGGTTTTTTATACTCTGATGTATTGCTGAGACGGTAAAATATCAGGGCAGGCAAGGAAGGAAATAATTATAACGAGGACTATCTAATGATAGAAAATAGCTTTGCTATCACGTCCACTTTTGTGGCGTATTTACTGATTATGGTTGCTATTGGCGTTTACGCGTATAAGAGGACTTCCAATTCATCTGACTACTTCCTAGGTGGCCGTAGCCTAGGTCCGTGGCCTGCTGCATTATCTGCAGGTGCTTCAGACATGAGTGGTTGGTTGCTGCTAGGCTTGCCTGGCTATGCGTACGCTGCGGGTATCGAGGCCTTCTGGTTAGCCGGCGGTCTACTTCTTGGTACATGGGCAAACTGGCTCATCAGTGCAAAACGCCTCCGTACCTACAGTATCCAAACTGACGCGCTAACGTTGCCAGAGTTCCTGTCACGTCGCTTCAACGATAAGTCGAAACTGATTCAGACAATCTCTGCGTTTTTCATTCTTCTATTTTTCCTTTTCTACACCAGCTCAGGTTTGGTCGCAGGGGGCAAACTGTTTGAGACGGTATTCGGTCTAGATTATACCTACGCTGTTATCATCGGTACGGTGTGTGTCGTTTCTTACACACTATTCGGTGGTTTCCTAGCGGTATCTTGGACTGACTTAGTGCAAGGTCTTCTAATGGCGGCTGCGCTAATGATTGTTCCTATAGCGGTAATGGACGGTGGTTTAGGTCAGCTAAGTTCTGATCTACATGACATCAACCCAGAACTTGCAACGCTATGGAATGACGCGAAAGGCGAACCATTATCTGCGATTGCCATTATCTCTCTAGCGGCGTGGGGCCTTGGTTACTTTGGTCAGCCACACATCCTAGCGCGTTTTAAAGCGTCTCGTTCAAACAAAGATCTAACGACTGCACGTCGTATCGCAGTGATTTGGACGGCACTATCTATGGTTGGTGCAATGCTTGTTGGTCTTGTTGGTCTGGTTTGGGTTACGGGTCATCCGGGTACTCAACTAGAGGACGGTGAGAAGATCTTCATGCTATTGGTTAACGCAGTATTCCACCCTGTCGTTGCGGGTATGTTGTTAGCAGCAATCCTAGCGGCGGTAATGAGTACCGCTGACTCACAGCTCCTTGTTTCATCTTCAGCGCTTGCAGAAGATTTCTACAAGCAAGTATTCAAGCCAGAAGCGTCTTCTGAAGAAATCGTAATGATTGGTCGTATCGGTGTTATCGTTATTTCGCTTGTTGCGCTATTCCTAGCGATGACGCCTGATAGCTCAGTACTCGGTCTTGTATCTTACGCTTGGGCTGGTTTTGGTGCGGCATTTGGTCCTGCGGTTGTACTTAGCCTTTACTGGAGCGGTATGAACCGTAACGGCGCGTTAGCAGGTATTCTTGTTGGTGGTATCACTATCGTAGTTTGGAAGCAGCTAACTGGCGGTTGGTTTGATGTGTACGAAATCGTACCGGGCATCATCTTCTCTACGCTTGCCATCATTGTGGTAAGTAAAGCAACGGGTGGTGCTGCGCAAGACGTGTTAGACCAACACCAGTCGTTCGAGAAAAAACTGGTTGAACTAGACTAGTAACTTCCCGTATATGAACACAAAGCCCGCTATTTTAGCGGGCTTTGTTTTATCTGAAACTTAATTAACGTTAATGGTGGTAGCTTGAGATCAGAGCTTAGCATTGCTCGGTTAGATTGGAGTGTTAGTCGCGACGAATTTTGGAGTAAATAACGGTGTTACTCAACTCTCCCGATGTAGTCAGACGTTCGTTTCTGAGCTCTCCTTCGAACTCATAACCACAGCGCTCGGCTACAGCCCGGCTCTTTTGGTTGGTGCTATCAGCATGAATTGCGACTCTCTTGGCGCCCAAGTCATCAAACGCATAGCGCTCAACTTCGAGCACAGCCTCGGCAACATAACCATTGCCAACGGCAGCATTATCTAACCAATAACCTATCTCAAAGGATGGTACGTCGGGATCTCGAATCATCAGGCCGACCGCACCCAGTAAGCGATCGCTTTCCTTTTCAATCATGTAGTAACGCAGCTCTTCTTCGAAGTTTTCAAAGTTTGCGATGGCTTTCTCTGTCCCTTCTATCATCGCTTCTAATGTCAGCACATGAGGCACCCACGGCAGATAGACTTCGAGAGTTTTTTGGCTACGAACGACAGCTTGATGCGCCTCTTCGGCTCGTTCTAAACAAGCAGGGATGAGTTTGAGACGTTTCGTTTCCATGCCGACTCTCCTATGGGTGAAAAATGAACGGAAAATCATTTAAACAGATGTACTTAGAATGATCTAGTCAACGCCGTCATATTATTCACTTGGTTTGCCAGAGAGAAACTGAGAGAATCGAACCGTTATCAAACCAACTAGGTTCATTATGAAACTTTTAGTAAGAAACTTGGCTCGTCACATGACCGAGCAAGATATCCGCAAATTATTCTCAGCGTACGGCAAAGTAGAACTGTGTTCGCTAGTGCTTGATCAAGACACGGGTTTGTCGAAAGGCTTCGGTTTTGTCATCATGCCGGACGAAGCAGAAGCCATTTCTGCTCTTGAAGCACTGAATTTGACGAACGTAGAAAAAAGCAAAATTCGCGTGAAAGTCGCACAAGACTAATACAGAGAAAAGCCAGCGTTATTGCTGGCTTTTTTGTCTTTCTATTTAGAGACCAAATTGGCAACATTCTAGAATGTCTTCTCTTTTCGTTTTAGCGAGATTGATCATCAATTCTCTCTTCAAGTTGTTTCATTAAATCCTTTAACTGTAGAGAATCGAAATTGTCTGAATTCGGCACTTGGTAAGCGTCGTTGACTGTGTAGAGCATCAAACTTTTGCTAGAGAAGAACTCTTTCTGTATTTGGACTTTGACAATGTCATCAAGAGGTAGACGGAAGTAAACCGTTGAGCCCTGGCGGTACTTCAAGGTGTTGGTGCTTGCATCGATATCTAGCGTTTTAGGATTGAACGCGCGGCGCGTGAAGTACGTTGAGAGCAGTTTCAATCCTATTATTGTGAGTGCTACGAGTCCAAACTCGACGATCTTGTCTGCTAGGTAGGAAAAATAGAACAGCGACAACAATACAGTTCCTAGCAAGAAAGGGTTGTTCTTGGGCAGATTTTGTGAAGTTTCATGGATGATCATCCGACATATCCCTCTTCTATACGCGGTAAACTCACCGCACCAAGTAACTCCTCAGTGTTTCGCAAGGTAATAGCGTACGCCACGCCTTGATGCTGCTGATACATCGGATCGTGCCTATCTATCCATGCTTGCGCCATCGGTCGCTCATAAGGATGAGGGATGTTTGCTGTCATGTCAGCAATTCGCTTATCTCCAGCGAGTAAAGCCACTTGTTGGCAGTCATCGATATTGAATGGCCGGAGGACGAGTCTTTCGGTAGTGAGAATCGGTTGTATCGTCATGCATTTCTTCCTTGATGAGACGGCTATAGCTGCTAGCAACTGGTTTGCGGGGTAAATCAAGATAACAAGGCGTCTCGAAAGCTTGATCTAGCCAGCTGTAAAGTTGTCATGCGCCTTACTAAATAATAAGCCCGAACAATTGCTTATGTGTAATGTGTCGTATTATTACACACATAAGCACGTTTGCTCATATTGATGGTACAAAAGTTGAGGTCTGACCAATGTCTCAGTTTTTTGATACTTTCGTTCAATTTTTTGAAGATAGGGCACAAAAAATTAAAGGAGCTTTTTAATTGTGGAATTATTTTGAACAAAATATGTCAATTGTCAGTAGGACGAAAAAGTAGGGAGAAGAGAAATGCCGGATATATATTGCGCAGCTTGTAGAAAATCAACGCAACATAAAGTGATTATGAAGCGTTGCGAGCCTCAGTCTGTTGACTCGTTAACAGGCAAAATGGTGAGTTTTACACAGCTGATGGCGAAATTTGTATCAGGTGAACATTATTACGAGATGGAGCCTCAATACTACTGCCGTTGTTGTAATCATCGTGCAATTGGAGAGGTTGTTCCACATCCTACACGGCATACATCGGCCGCACTCTAACTCTGAGTGATAGCCATGATTAATGGCTAAATAGGGCGGCGTTGCCCGAACGACATATCTATACAGGCGTGTCATGCGCTTTCAAATTTGCGACTCCACGGGAGCCGCTAGGTTGCTTTTTCTCTTCATATCACGGTTACTAAGTGAGCGGCAATAATCATAGCTCTTTCCCTCCTTCGTTGTTTTCTGGTTATTCTCTGCTGAATTTCACATGCTGTACATTTGATGGTTTGCAATTGTTTGAGCAACGATTAATGTGATGCTTTCTAAGTGGTTACAAGGAAGTGGGTTAATGAGTTATCAATTGGACCGGATTGATTTACATATTTTGAGAGTGCTTCATTCGAGAGGCAGAATTCCAGTTGTAGAACTAGCAAAGCTGATTAACTTAACGACTTCTCCATGTTCTGATCGTGTAAAGCGGCTAGAAAAAGAAGGGTATATCAATGGTTATCATGCGGAGTTGAATGCGGAAAAGTTGGGGCTGGATGTGCAAGTATTCATCCATATTCGTTTAGACCAAACCAGTTTTTCTATTTTTGAAAAGTTTGCGAAAGCGGTGGAATTGATGCCTGAAATTGAAGAGTGCTACTCGCTCTCTGGAGATTTCGATACCATGATAAAAGTTCGTGTTAAGAGCATGAAAGCGTATCAGGAGTTTATGTCGAGCAAGTTAGGCACGCTTCCGGGCGTGATTCAAACTCGTAGTGAAGTGGTCATAGAAGAACATAAAACGGGATTTGGTGTTAATCCCGAGCTCCTTGGTTAGGCGAGGCATGTGTTGAGCCTCCTTATTGAGCGTGACTTGGCGTATTATTTTTTCAAGATAAAAAAAGGAGCCGAAGCTCCTTTTTAATAAATCGGTGAGCGATTATGCCCCGATAAAGGTGCTGATAACGCCAATTAAACCACCAAAAACACCGCCCCAAACGACTAGCCAGCCAAGGTGTTCTTTAATCATTTTTTGCACCATTTCTTTGACCAGTGCGGGTGTTAATTCGCTCAAGCGCTGATCAATGATGCCTTCAATGTTCTGCTTTATCTCATCCATCATAGCAGGAGATTCGAACTGCTCTTTCAGTGCTTCTTTGATGTTATCGCTCTTGCTCAACTCAATAATGGATTCTTGCATCTTTTCGACGAAAGGCTGCCGCATAGGTTGTAATGCCTCCGCGCCGCCAAACATCGCTAGCATGCCGCCAAATTGAGAGCCTTCGATCACTTCTACCAAAGAGTCAAACGCTGGGTTTAAATCCACTTTCTCAATCACAGGTTGAAGATCGATGTTTACACCGCCCGCCATTTCTTTGTTCAAGAATCGATCGATGTTCGCTTCGGTAAAGAACTGCTCCATCATCAAGTTTTTGATAGCCAGTTTAAACTCTTCAAATCGCGCGGGGATCACGCCAGAACCGTATAATCCAGGCACTTTTTCAAACAGCATGTGGATGGCAAGCCAGTTAGTGATGGCGCCTGAGAACGCAAACAGCCCCGCATACCAAAGGTAGTCGTTTTGTAATTGATGACCTCCAGCCATCAAAGCGATAGCGAGGACATTCGTTAGCAAACTTTTGTTCATAGTGACCAGTTATATGTGAATATCGGAATAAATAAGTGGGCCTGATTCTATACCTAAGTCACATTGAGATGCTAGGTTTTGCCGTGATGAGTGACCGTGTTGCGAAGGGATAAAAATGGATGTACAGAAAAACAAAACCCGACAATTACTGTCGGGCCACTGCTTTTTCTTAGAAAAACTAAGATTCTATTTTTAATTTTAGATGCGGTAGATCTTACAACAAAGTTGGCATTTCCATCTTTCTGAGTAGCCGAATAGCTTGTCAGCCCAACTTGGTTTGAGTTGTACGATCTGCATTGAACCACATTTACACATAAGCTAATTACCTTATTGTTAATCTAATAACTAAGCCACCTATTGAGTATAGCTGCTTCTCAAAAAGTGAAATGACAAATGAAGACAGCTCAAAACTCTGTATTGTGTTCATTGCAATGGATACGCAACGAGGCGGTATATTAGCAGAAAAAATGTGAGCTTTATCATGGAGAATGTTTCATATATGAGAAACTATAATGGCTATATGAGTATAGGGTTATCAATAAAAATGAAAAACGGCGCTTCATGCGCCGTTTTTATTGGGTTTCTCGCTAATTAAGAAACGTGTTGATTTTCTAACTCTTCAGCGATAAATCCGCCAGTTTGATGGGCCCAAAGCTGGGCATAAATACCGTTGTTCGCGATGAGCTCTTGGTGAGAACCTTGTTCAACAATACTGCCTTTATCTAGCACGATGAGGCGATCCATTTGTGCGATGGTCGACAATCGGTGCGCAATCGCAATAACGGTTTTTCCTTGCATTAACTCATTCAAGCTTTCCTGAATGGCTGCTTCGACTTCTGAATCCAGAGCCGATGTCGCTTCATCCAGTACCAGCAATGGTGCATCTTTGAGTAGCACACGAGAAATCGCGATACGCTGACGCTGGCCGCCAGACAGTTTCACACCACGTTCACCAACTTGCGCATCGTATCCGACATTACCAAATGGGTCGGTCAGAGTTTCAATAAACTCATGGGCATGCGCTTGCTTAGTGGCTTTCAGCAAATCTTCTTCTGTCGCATCTGGGTTGCCATACAAAATATTGTCTCGAATCGAGCGGTGTAGCAGAGAAGTATCTTGGGTCACCATACCGATCTTTGAACGCAAAGAGTCTTGTGTGACTTCTGAGATGTTCTGTCCATCGATCTTAATGCTGCCGTCTTCGACATCGTGGAAACGAAGTAACAAGTTCACCAAAGTCGATTTTCCGGCGCCGGAGCGCCCAACCAAGCCTACTTTCTCTCCTGGTTTGATGTTGAGATCGAGGTGGCTAATCACGCCTTTGTTCTCACCGTAATGGAAGCTGACGTTATCAAAGTGAATGCCACCTTCAGTGACAACTAAGTCTTTTGCGCCTGGTTTATCTTTAATATCAATTGGCTTAGAGAGCGTTTTCATTCCATCGACTACGGTTCCCATATTTTCAAAGAGGGCGCCAACTTCCCACATGATCCACATCGACATACCATTTACGCGTAATGCAAGGCTAACAGCAATCGCAATCGCGCCAACGCTGATGGCACTATCCAACCACAGGTAAATCGATAAAGCAGCAACGGAAAAGACTAAAATATAGTTTGAGATCTCTACAGCAACGTCAAAGCCGGTCACTAGGCGCATTTGACGATAGACCGTATTCAAAAATCCCTTCATGCCTTGCTCGGCATATTGGGTTTCGCGCTGGCTATGAGAAAACAGTTTGACGGTTTGAATATTGGTATAGCTGTCGACGATGCGTCCTGTCATTGTCGAACGTGCATCGGCTTGCGCTGAAGCGACATCTTTGAGCTTAGGAACGAAATAGATTTGGATAGCGATGTAAGCGAGCAGCCAGACGATCATTGGGATCATCAAACGCCAGTCTGCTGTCGCTAACATGATGATCATACTGGTGAAGTAAACCGTAACATAAACAAACACATCCATAGCTTTCATGACGGTTTCGCGCACAGCTAGTGACGTTTGCATGACTTTAGTTGCAACTCGGCCTGCAAAATCATCTTGATAGAAGTTTAAGCTTTGATTGAGCAAATACCGGTGTGCAAGCCAGCGGATAGACATTGGATAGTTGCCCAATAATGTTTGGTGAACGAGCAACGAATACACGATCACCAAAATGGGCATGACAACCAACAATAAGGTTCCGTAGAAAATTAAATCTGCTTTATTGTCTTGTAAGAACGTTTCTGGATTGCTGGTGGACAACCAATCAACCAATTGTCCCATCGCGCCAAACAACATAACTTCAACGACAGCAACAATCGTGGCCATCAAAGACATGATGATCAAAGGCTTTTCGTAGCCGCGGGTGTAATAACGTAAAAAAGCGAGCATCCCTGAAGGAGGCTGATCTGGTGTGGATTTGGGGAACGGCTCTGTAAAGCCTTCAAATCGTTTAAACATAACTCATCCTAAAGTTAAAACAGTGCCATTTGGGGTGGCTAAATCCATCGATTCACGCAGCTTTGGACGAAGCCGCGTGTATAAGAGTTTTTGGCTGCTCTCGAGAAAGCAGACGGATTGACGAGAGGGGCGAAAAAATAGTCTAACCGATTATGTTTTAAATGTAACTAGTTGGTTATGGGTGTGGTTGTCTATGGTTCTGATTCTTATGATGAATTCTTCGCATGTTCATCGCGATGCCATAAAACCTTAAACCTTCATAGTGACAATAAAATTTCGGGAGAAATAAGCTAAGTTCAGTGAAAATTACTTCTAGATAATTAAATTAATTGTGAAAACAGTAAAACTGAAGTTAACAATAAATTTACAATCTCCTCATTCTAGTGATAAGGAATGTATTGGATGCTATTACACGAATCAGTGACCCAATTTGCTAATGGGAAAGAAGAAAGCACGCAAAGTGCTCAGCGCCAAACCGCAAACTGCGTAGTGATGGTGCCACCGAAAGAGTTTCGTTTTAATGAAGAAACCGCACAAGATAATGAGTTCCAACATAAAGTGTCACTCAGCCAAGAAGAAGTCTCGCGTAGAGTGATGGCCGAGTTCGCGAGTATGGTAGCAACGCTGCGTCAAGAGGGCGTTCAAGTTGTTGAGTTTGATTATCCAGCTTCAGATGTTGCGACGCCAGATGCGGTATTTCCAAACAACTGGTTTAGCACTACGCCAGATGGCACGTTGTACACCTTTCCAATGGCCTGTGAAAACCGTCAAAAAGAAGTGCGTCCTGATGCGCTTGTGGCGGCACTAGCGCAAGCTGGGCGAGAAGTTCATCGACGTAGCAGCCTAACTGAATATCTTGATGAGCAAGCGTATTTAGAAAGCACGGGTGTGATGGTCTTTGACCACTTAAATAAAACGGTCTACGCCGCACTTTCACAACGTTGTGATCGTCTGGTTTTAGAAGATTACGCCGATCGTATTGGCTATGAACGAGTGATTTCTTTCCAAACTCGTTTGCCGTCTGGTGCGCCGATTTATCACACCAATGTGATGATGGCGGTTGGCGAACAGTTTTGCGTGATTTGTGACGAAGTGATCCCAGAATTTGAGCGTCGTTTTGTAATGAAGTCACTCGCCAAAGACAAGCAAGTCATCTCAATTTCGCTTGATCAGATGAACCAGTTCTGCGGTAACATTCTGCAACTGGAAACGATCAACGGCGACAAGGTGATTGCGATGTCGCAATCGGCGTATGATGCATTCTCACCAGCACAAAGAAAGCAATTGGCAACGCACGGTAAATTGCTGCCATTCGACGTTTCTACCATAGAATCTATTGGTGGTGGCTCGGTTCGTTGCATGTTGGGTGAAGTGTTCTTACCGAATCGTAAAGCTGTGCTTTAATAAACTGCACATTTCTTTTCAGCCGCAGTGAAAGGCTGATGAAGCGTTCTCTTCAAGGGTTTTTAGCCGTTAGCTCTGTGGCAGTACAGACTAACGGCTTTTTTGCGCTTTTTAGTTTTCTGACGATTTGCGTAGGCGACGCTTGGTTTAAGCGCCTAAAATAGGATGGTTCACCTAGCAGATTGTGGTAAAGTCCGCGCCTGCGTTTTACCGCATCTTCATTATTTTTATTGCTTCTTCAACCCAAAGTACAAGGTTTTCGTTAATGCCATTTTCTACTCTCTCATTGAGTTCTGAGCTGATTCACGCACTGCCAAAAGACTTCAAGAAACCGACCGATATTCAAGCGTTGGCCATTCCTGAGCTGTTGGCTGGTCAAGATCTATTGGCTTTGGCAAATACAGGCAGCGGCAAAACCCTTGCTTATGGTTTGCCTTTGTTGGAAAAGCTGGGTGTCAATCCAGAGCAAAAAGCGCTGATTCTTGTGCCAACTCGTGAGCTGGCAATGCAAGTGAGTGAAGCAATTAACCAAGTTGGTCAAGTTCTTGAACTCAACGCAGTGTGTTTGTGTGGCGGCGTTGATAAAGAGCAACAACAGCAGGCGCTAGCGACAAATCCTCATATCCTTGTCGCGACGACTGGTCGTTTGGTTGACCTAGCAAACAATGGCTTGGATTTGAGCAATGTTCATTATCTAGTATTGGATGAAGCCGACCGTTTGTTGGATATGGGCTTTTGGCCTGACGTACAAAATATTGCGGGGCTTATTTCAAACGAGCGTCAAACCGCGATGTTCTCGGCAACGTTTTCAGATGAGTTGAAGGGTAAAGCGAAGCTGCTTATGCCGGCACCAAAGCAAGTTGCAGCGCATCAAGAAAACAGCACCAACCAAGATATTGCTGAAACGCTGTACCTCGTCAACAAAGGCAGTAAAACCAAGGCATTGATTGAACTGATTCAAAAAAACGCGTGGACTAAGGCATTAGTCTTTATTGGTGCGAAAGAGAACGCCGATGGCTTAGCGAAGAAGCTGAATAAAGCGGGCATCTCAACCAATGCGTTGCATGGCAATAAGAGTCAAGATGAGCGGGAAGAAGCACTGGCGCAGTTTAAATCTGGGCAAATTCAGGTGTTGATTGCCACTGATCTACTAGCGCGCGGCATTCACATTGAGCAATTACCTGTAGTGATCAACTTTGAACTGCCAATGTATGCAGAAACCTATGTTCACCGAGTAGGACGTACCGCTCGCGCAGGCGAACAAGGTGTCGCGATGTCATTGGTTTGTCATGGTGAAATGGACGCACTAAGCGCGATTCGTCACCTGACTCAACGTGCATTACCAGTGCAAGATCTGGCAGGTTTTCCAGTAACGGATAAGCCATCAACTGGCGAGAGCAAACGCGCGCCACGCGATAAAAAAGCCAACCGCCGAACTAATGCTAAGAAGAGCATTAAGCAGTTCCAAGGTAAGTCGAAACGCCCAGCCCCGAGTGCGAAGTAAACCAAAAAAAACACGCTCTGACGGCATAGTCGGTTCAGAGCGTGGCTTAAATTTTACTTTGGGGTGTTAACCCACAGTTGGGCCAACCAAGCGCATTTCCCAATCTTCAACTTCGCCAGTTTCTAGGCGGCGCTCGACCAACTTGCCCCAAGACTCGACTAACGGCAGCTCAGACAGCTTAGTGAGTTCTTTTCTATCTAAACAGCCAGTGAAAACCGCGCCCATGATGCGAGCCAGTGGCCATTCTGGATAAGGTCTTTCGCACAGAATAATCTCGTCACCTGCACCGATATCGCCTTCTTCCAACACTCGGAAATACCAGCCTGTTCGAAGCGTATCTTGCAGTCTTCTCGCCATGCCGTGTTGGTCAAAACGTACGTTAAGTTTCCAACAAGGCATGCGACCTTGCGACACTTCCAGTAGTGTTGAGCCGATGCGAATTTTATCTTTCAAGCAAATCGTGGATTCGGTGACGCCTTCGGAGCTGATGTTTTCGCCAAAGCCGCCGGCGGATTGGAAAATTGGTCTTTTGCCTAATTCTTGTTGCCAGATTGGGTAGTGCTCGCTTGGGTAAATATGAAGCGCTTTTTGAATGCCACCATGAAAGCGCGGATCACCTTGCTCATCACTGGTAAAACCAAGCTCTGTTGCGTGCTGGCGCTCAGGTAGCACTTGTTTGTTGATTGCGCTTTGCGCTCCATGAGCATAAGGGACGGTTTTCCCTGCTAGCACAGCTTTTACGACGCCGATTTTCTTCATATAACCTCCTTATTATTTGAATGAGAGATAAAGTGTTTACCTTCATTCGCGATGCGGAGCATGATAGCCTAGTAAACTTGTGTCGGTGTAGGGATGAAAAGACAACTAACAATGCTAACTCGCCAAATTGATTCGAAGTCAGGCGTCGTCACCTCCAATGAGATGATGGCCGCGAATCCCCATTCTCCTGTTTTAGTGAAAACCATCGACATGCCAAAAGGTTACATTGATGCGCTGCATCAACACACTTGGCATCAAATCATCTTTCCTATCAAAGGGTTATTGCAAACACAAACGGAGCATTATCAGCATTTGGTTCCGCACACCTCTGCGTTATTTGTTCCTGCGGGTGTTCAACACGAGTCGATTGCTCTAAGCAATACGATATTTGTTGGTATTTACCTCAACCCTGAGTTTGGTGCGACGTACGAGCCACAAGTGAGAACCATTGCTTTAACGTCGTTTTTAAATGAGCTTTTACAAGAGATCCGCAGACTGTGTGAAGGTGAGACAAGCCACGAAGAAGTGTTGCATTTACTGGCGGTGCTGCATGATCAAATTTTGAAACGCAACGTGCAGACATTTCAGTTATTGCTGCCACAAGACAGACGACTAAAACTGATTTTCGAGCGACTGACTGACGAGCCAGCGTTGAGCTGTTCGCTAAAAGAGTGGGGGGAGAAAATTGGGGCGTCTGAGCGTACTTTATCACGGCTGTTCGCCAAGGAATTCAACACTTCATTTCTACTTTGGCGGCAACAAATTCGGCTAATTTACTCGCTTTCT
This sequence comes from Vibrio sp. 1401, assembly GCF_033340295.1. Taxonomy (NCBI): domain Bacteria; kingdom Pseudomonadati; phylum Pseudomonadota; class Gammaproteobacteria; order Vibrionales; family Vibrionaceae; genus Vibrio; species Vibrio sp. 1401. The sequence continues at coordinate 24,244 of NZ_JAWOWF010000007.1, read as the reverse complement.
TTGTTAGATGAATCGTTGCCAATCCAAGCCATTGCAGACCTAGTGGGTTATCAAAATGACTCATCCTACATCAAAGCATTTAAAGCCTATTTTGATATGACGCCACAACAGTTTAGAGTGAACGGCGCATCGCGCAGGTAGAAATACAGAGCTTCGACTTCACTTAATGCTTTTGAGTAGAAGTCGCGAAACTTCCTTTTTGAATTTCAATTACATGGTATGAATAACAATGGCACCAACGATAAATACTCGAGTGAATCAATTCTGTTTTGGTCAACCCAAAACGTCGCTGTCGTTGGAAAAAGAGCCCCTCAAACCGCTTGCTCAGGGCAAGGTTCGGGTGCGACTGGAAGCCACCAATATTAACCCAAGTGACTTGCTTTCCATTCATGGTGTTGGGCAATACCGCCGCGTTCACGTACCACCTCGCGTGCCGGGATTTGAAGCGGTTGGGCGTTTGGTGGAAGTCAGTGCAGTTGGTCAAACTGACCTTCAAGTTGGGCAAAAGGTGTTGGTGGCGATGAGTGGTACTTGGCAATACTACATAGATGCCTCGCCTGAGAATCTTTTTCCGCTACCTGAGAGTTTGGAGAACGGCTATGCCTGTCAGTTGTACATCAACGCGTTAACCGCGTGGGTGATCACCACTAAAGTAGCTAAGTTGAACAAAGACGATGTGGTGATCATCAATGCAGCAGGGTCAGCGATCGGTAAGATATTTGCCCAGCTCGCCCATTCACTGGGTTTTGCACTGATTGCTGTGACCTCAAAGCGAGACGAGTATCCGTACGATACCATTCCAGTGTTGGACGCGAAGAAAGACTTACTAGCGCAGCTGCAAACGCGCCAACTGCCACAACCAACGGTCGCTCTGGACGCGATAGGTGGTGAGGCTGGCACGGATCTCATTCGTACCTTGAAAGAAAACGGCCAATACATCAACTACGGAACATTGTCGTTAACGCCTTATACGCCTGAGTTTTTTGAATCGATGAAGGCCAACAACATCGACTTTAGTACATTCTTTTTGCGGTATTGGGAAGAATCGGTAGGTAAAGGCGGGAGAAAGACGGTGTTCGCTGAAATGTTAGAACATTTTATTAGCAGCGACATAAAGTTAAACGTTGCATATGATCTGCCGTTAGAGGACTTTCAAACAGCGATTGAAATGGTTGAGCGACGCTCGTCAGCAGTGTCAGGAAAAATCATTTTGACGCTGTGAATTACAGTGAGCCTGTTGAGAAAAGGGAGGATAAAATCCTCCCTTTTTTATGGGTTTACTTGTAATGATTGGGCTATTTTAGATGGAAGATTTGCTCTGTTTCGAGCGATGTCATCGCACGTACTTGACGCCAAATGTAATAAAAAATACCGAACATCATCAACATACTTGGGATGGCAATCATTGGGTAACTGTACAGCGTCATTTTTCCTAACTCTTCGTTAAAGGCAGCAGTACCAGAAGGGCTAGTCACAATCCAAGTCGCAAGGAAGTAGTTCATTGCAGATGAGAACGCAAAAGTACTTGCAAACAGGTAGTTAGAAGACATAAGGCAACGTTCGAACGCATCGGTTTTACCATTTTCTTTTAAACGTTGGTTAATCAACGCGAGGTTCAACACAGTGTCATTCAGTACTAACTTCTGCATCAGCGGGTAGCGGGTAAACGTTGAACCCAAAACCGCTAAACCGATCAGGCCAGGAATCAGGGCTTCTTTTAGTGCTAACCAGCGTGTATCAAGCTCTAACAAGCCGATGCCACCAGTTAGTAGAACACTGATAAAGCCCAGAGCAGAAATAAAGTTAAATTTCTTGTTACGGACAAGGTCCATACCGCCATAAATGATAGGAAATAGCAAAGCGACAACCAGCGCCATTGCTGTCCCTAGATGCTCATCGCCACTAAACTTCATCAAAATGAAGGAAGGGATAAATACGTTGAAAAGGATTTCAAATAAGGGATTCGGCTTTTTCGCCGTCGTGTTACTCATAATGTTTTACTGACTCTACTCTATGTCGGCTGTTATTGTACTTTGACAAGAAGTGTTCATCTAGTCGCGCTTGATGTAAAGCGTTAAAGCGTCGAGTTGTGTAACGACTTATGAAATAGACCGGAGCATAGCCAGTTAGTTTACATGATTGACTACTTTTTGTGTCTTAATGACTCTCCTTCTGTGCGATGATCTGATTACGCGCTCTGAATAATCGAGTCGCCACTGTGTTGTGGTTGAGCCTCAAGGCTTGGGCAATTTCATCATGATTCAACCCAGCCACTAAGCTCAAGAGCAACGGCTCTCGGTATTTGGGTTCGAGAATCATCATTTGTTTTTGAAGCCAATCTTGGGCCATGTCGTAGTCACTGCCAGGGTAGGTTTTTGTCTGTATTGCGCACTCATCAATGTCGACAAAATCGTACTGTTTTCTATCAAAGCGCCGAGCATTCTCACGACGCAAAATAGTAATGAGCCAAGACTTCGCGGCGTTGGGGTCATTTAATTTATCAAAGAATCGCCACGCTTTCAGAAAGGTTTCTTGCGCTAAATCTTGAGCAAGGTGGTGATCTTTGCATAACCAATACGCGAGACGGTAGATCTCTTGGTATCGCTCTTTCGTCAGTGCTTCGTAACGTTTATGTTTTTCCATAGCATTAAGATAAAAAGTTTGGAGAGCACGTTGTGTCTGCCAGATGAACGACAACCCTTTTTATCGCTTTTACAGTGATAAAAAGGGTTGTTCGATTAGGAAGACAAATTCGAAGAGTTAACCTTCCAAATATCGAAGGGTGACTCTGATTTTTTTCTTACACGCTTAAAATGGTTGGTTGGAAAAGCGTGAGTACTGGATGGCATCTGCGACTTCCTGAGCTTTAGACTCTGAAGTCATAAGGTGAAGTAGCTTAAGAGCAGCTTGATAGCTAACTAGACTACCGTTCGAAGTGATAACGCCATCATCAATGACAAAATTCTGGTCGACTTGTACTTTGACTGCTGGGTAATCTCTTTGAAAGCCGTTTTCACCTCCGGCTCAAGTTGTTGCTTTTTTGCCGTTTAAAAGGCCAGCTTCGGCTAACAAATACGCGCCAGAGCAATTACTTGCCATCCAATCTGCCGCCTTTGATGTCGTTTTAATAAAGTGAATGAGATCTTTATTTTCGATTAGTGCATCCATGTCATAGCTGGATGTTAAAACCAATACGTCGAGTTCCGGCAGATCACCAATCCAAGCATCCACACCAATTTTTAATCCTTCTTCAGTGGTGATGGTTTTCTGATCTGAGACGGAAATGGTGAGCACGTCATAATCACTAAACCAAGTGAGACGACTTGCGACGCCAAAGACCTCTAAAGGCGCAGTAACATCAGAGGTCAGTACGCCATCGTAAACCAGAATACCAATTCGTTTATCTGCGGCATGTGCTGTTTGAAGCACCCCAAAGAATAGGACTAGTGTTGCTATCAATAGTTGTAGTGCATTCTTCAATCCGTTTTTACCCATGGTTTTTTCCTCGCTAACAGAGCATCAAGTTATTGAGGTTCATTATATTTAGGCTAATTAGTGATTGAAGAGCCACTTGGTCTTTACTAAAGTGAATAAAATTCATGAATAGAGTTCATTGGTTATATGGATAAGATACGGTCCCTACGATTTTTTATTGCCACTTTAGATGGCGGTAGTTTTGCTGCGGCTGCCAAAGTGTATGGCACTGACCCTTCGACCGTGAGTAAAGCCATACATCGTCTTGAAAGCGATTTGGGTATACAGCTTTTTCAACGTTCTACGCGACAGAGCCGCCTGACAGAAGCTGGTCGTAGGTACGCAAATACTGCTAGGTTTGTACTGGAGGAGCTGGCGGCATGTGAGGATTCATTAAAAAGTCACAATGATGCGCTTTCAGGGCAGCTTAAGATTAATGTGCCAGTCTCGTACGGTCGCCTCTATATTCGTCCTTTATTAAAAGAGTTTTGTCGCCGCTACCCTAACATCACTATCGATATTCATTACGATGACGCCTACGTTGATATTATTGAGCAAGGTATTGATGTGTCGATTCGCTCTGGTGTCGTTCACGATAGTCAATTGATTGTGCGTCAGCTGAGCCCTATCGATTTTATCATTTGTGCCAGTCAGGATTACTTAGCGCGCCATGGTGTTCCGAGTGGCCCGGATGTATTCAATGACCATTCTTGGGTTCGTTTTCGTTTTAAACAAACGGGGAAACTGTTGCCGATTCGGATGCCAGAACCAGACGGTGCGAGTGAATATGACCCCGAAAGAAACTATATTGTAAATGACGGTGAATCCATGGCAGAGCTTTGCGCAGAAGGCTTAGGATTAACTCAGATCCCTCATTTTATCGCGAGAGACTGGCTTAAAGCGGGGCGTTTAGTGCCGATATTTCCGAGCATGCGCCAAGCAGGAAATGGCGTGTATCTTCTCTATGCCAACCGGGAATATGTGCCTGCCCGAGTGAGGGTGTTCATCGATTTTATCACTCAAGCAATACAGGATATGGATGAAACGCCATTCCATACTTGGGCTGAAACGTTGCCGATTTATCGACCGAACCAAGGCGATTGAAAACTTCATGTGAGTCTTTGGTTAAAACCCCCTAAGCTATATGGTGCTTTTATTGGTTTTTGTTAGTTTATTGGTCGTTATTATCGAAAAGCGCAGTTTGCTCTTCGTCACTCATAAAGGAAAGACAATGCCAACTAAGATCTTAGTGCCTGCTTTGGCCCTACTTCTCAGCGCATGTGGCGGCGATGGGGAGTCGTCAGCCCTAGCAGAAAGCGGCTCACAAAACACAGGTTCCACATCGTCACAAGGCACATTTGCCGAGCAGATGCTTGCAGCGGTCAACAGCGCCCGCTCTACTACACAACAGTGTGGCGCAACCACCATGTCACCTGTAGGGGCCCTGACTTGGAGCTACGATTTGGAAAGCGCCGCTTATCGACATTCAAGCGATATGGCGAACAGCGATTTCATGAGCCACACAGGCTCTGATGGCAGCAAAATGTCAGATCGAGTTAACGCAACGGGTTATGCTTGGAGCGCCATTGGTGAGAATGTCGCCGTAGGGCAAAGCACCATTAACGCCGTCGTGAATGCTTGGTTATCGAGTGAAGGTCACTGCCTTAATATCATGAGTGCGGATTTTGATCAGATGGGCGCGTCGCTTGTCGAAAATCACTCTGCACGTTACGGGTATTACTGGACTCAGGTTTTTGCCAAACAGCGCTAATGCGATAAAGAAGCCCGATAGATAAAAAATAAAACGCCAGCAGTCACTATCTGCTGGCGTTTTATTATTTACATCTCTTTTAGCTTGTCAGGTTACGAAGTTTTGGGTCATCCGCCAGGTATTCAACAAATTCAATCTCAAAACCTGCAGGGTCAACAAAATACACATTTTTGCGATATGGTTCATCAGCACCAGGTTGGGCAATCGGATAACCTGCATCGGTTAGTCTTTTGATGATTGCATCGACGTTGTTGGTCACATAAGCAAAATGCGCTAGCCCAACTTGGTGCCCGCTCAACTCGCGGTTTTCTCCTTCGCCGTGGTCACTCATGGCTATGTATTGATACTCGTCGCCAAAATGTAGCCAGTTTCTTGGTTTGCCACTCCATTCGCCTTTACCTTCATCACGCACGTACCAATGTGGAAATGCAGTTTGGTAAAACTTCAGCATTTCAGGGATATCTTTCACGACTAAGTTAATATGTTCTAGTTGGATCATGATGTGCTCCTTTTTGTCATTTTCTAGCCAACGATGAATATGCTAAAACCTCAAGTTAAGTTGAGGTAAAGGGCTTTTTTAAAATTTTTTAGGGTGACCCCGTATTTAACTTAGAGTTCGGGATGTGGATGGCTTTAGAGTAGGAGTCAACAGGTTGCGTATAACGGACAGTTTGAAAATAGTTAGTTTATAGATGGAAATATATAATACTGTCATTTTCAAGAATATTAGACTGCTTTTGTAGACTTACTAATAAGCATTTTAACAACTAGATTCATAGTTTATTTTTTACACTTATTTTATTGCAAAGGGTTTGTTTGTGAGTGGTGTGAAAGAAAAATGTGTGTCGATTAAAGAGTTAGAGATTGATTTGCTTAATTCGACAGGTAACCCTAGTTTGGCTAAACAGCAGGCTCAAGCCTTTGCGATTCACTATGCAGGACGAGTAATTGACGCTGTAAAGTTTAGAAAAGGAAATATAAGTAAGGATGATTTGCTGCTGAGTAGACATATACGGTGGGAACATCACAAGAGACATAGTCAAAACTTAGCCAAAAACATGCTTTCGGCAAATCGAGGACCAAAGCCTAGCAATACTTGTGCTCACCATATAGTTCCTTGGTTTGATGATAAAAGCGCGGCCTGCTCTCGTTCGAGATTGCGTTTAGCTGCATGGGGAATAGATATTGACCATGAGGCGAACGGTGTTTGGCTACCTCGTTTCAGGTGTCATATACCTCATGATGGCATTCCAACAAAAGTAGCTCATAGCCAAACACATACTATGGTTTATTATCTCAACGTGGACTCTCTCCTTCGAGATACGATCGCAGAAGGACTTGGTCGTACTGGTATCATTGATACCTTGCGTGAAGTCGGAGAAATGTTACATGATGGGGACTTCCCAGTTAACCGTTTGATTTAAGTAAGCAAAAGATGAAAGTTTTTAAACTAAATCATGATGTTGAGAATTTCCCTTTTTTACAAGAAACTCAACTAGAGATTTCTATACAATACTCGGATGGCGATTTGCGGGAGTTATGTGGTGAGCGTGTCGCTGATGCTTGGATGATTATTGATTTGGAGTGGGTGAGTGATAACCACATGCTTACAACAAAACCTGATTTTGCAATCTGGCGTGCAGGCGAGTTTGCTTGTTCTGAGTCCGCATATAATCAAATAAACGAAGCTCTTGATTCCAGTTGTGAGTTTTTGCCATTACGCGTCGCTGGCGAGCGTTGGTATGCTATAAACATACTCAAAACTTGCGATGCCATTGATAAGGATCGCACTGTGTTAAATGTAAGAGCTAATGGTAAGCCAAGTCGTGTAAAGCGGTTTAAAAAATTAGTGTTGAGTAGTAAATCAATCAAATCCGGAGGCTTGTTCAGGATTGAAAATAACGGAAGCGGTGTTTACTGCAATGATGAATTAGGTGGTTTGTATGAAATTTACCATCGTTGTCAGCTAAAAGGTCTGATATTTGAAGCAGTAGAAACGAGTTAAAGCCCGCAATGTTTCACCCTAAGTGTATTTCGGCAGCTTTATTTTACTCTGTTATTTCTAGTAATAATTTGTTTCCCCCCCCCCCCCAAAAAAAAAACAAAAAAGCCAGCAGTTAGTACCTGCTGGCAAAGTCTTTGGGCTTCTAGTTTTTTGATTTTATTTCTTGTTACTCATCGCTGTCACGGTGCCCCGATTGGTTTTCCGGGGAAGAAAACACAGCACCGTGCGCTTTGTGTCCAAGAAATTTGGAGATTAACCTTGCTTACGGATTAGGTAGTCAAATGCGCCTAAGCTTGCTTTTGCACCTTCACCCATCGCAATGATGATCTGTTTGTAAGGAACGGTTGTTGCGTCACCGGCTGCGAACACACCTTCTAGGCTAGTATCGCCACGGCTACCGACTTCGATTTCGCCGCGCTCAGATAGCGCTACTTCTGAATCTTTTAGCCATTCTGTGTTTGGTACTAGACCGATTTGAACAAAGATACCTGACAGTTCAATCTCTTTGATCTCATCTGTGTTGCGGTCTTTGTACTTCAAGCTTGTTACGCGAGTACCGTCGCCTACTACTTCTGTTGTTTGCGCCATCGTGATGATGTCTACGTTTGGTAGTGAGTTCGCTTTGTCGATAAGCACTTGGTCTGCGCGAAGTACGTCTGCGAATTCAAGAACTGTTACGTGTTCTACGATACCAGCAAGGTCGATAGCTGCTTCGATGCCTGAGTTACCACCACCGATAACGGCAGTTTTCTTGCCTTTGAACAGTGGACCGTCACAGTGTGGGCAGTACGCGACACCTTTGTTACGGTACTCTTGCTCACCCGGAACGTTCATTTCACGCCAGCGTGCACCAGGGCTTAGGATGACACTCTTACTCTTCAGCGTTGCGCCGCTTTCAAGTTGGATGTGAATCAAACCATCTTCTGTATGTGCTGCGCCCATTAGCTTCTCAGCTTGTTGCTCAGTCACGACGTCTACGTCGTATTCTTTTAGGTGTTCTGCTAGGTCAGTTGCTAGTTTTGGACCTTCAGTGCGTTTCACCGAAATGAAGTTCTCGATTGCCATGGTGTCCATAACCTGACCACCAAAACGCTTAGCAACAACGCCAGTACGAATACCTTTACGAGCGGCGTATAGAGCAGCTGCGCTACCACCAGGGCCACCGCCAACAACAAGTACGTCGTATGGGTCTTTTTCGCTCAATGCTTTCGCCGCTTTCTCGCTCGCGCCGTCATCCACTTTGTTTAGGATTTCAGTCAGAGACATACGGCCTTGACCGAATAGCTCACCGTTCACGAATACACTTGGTACAGCCATGATGTCGCGTTGTTTCACTTCATCTTGGAACAAGCCACCGTCGATCATGGTTGCTTTTACTTTCGGGTTGATCGCCGCCATCATGTTGAACGCTTGAACCACGTCCGGACAGTTTTGACACGACAGTGAAATGAAGATTTCTACGTCTAGATCTTTGTCTAGTGCTGCGATTTGCTCAATCACTTCTGGTTCTAGTTTGATTGGGTGACCGCCAGAGTGAAGCAGTGCCAATACTAGAGAGGTAAATTCGTGACCCATTGGCAAGCCTGCAAAGCGTAGTGCTGTGCCTTTAGCTGGGTTAGTTACCGCCATCACTGGTTTACGTGCGCTTGCGTTGTCGTCACGTTCAACAGTGATTAGGTCGCTCATCTCTGCGATTTGGTTCGCTAGAGACAAAATGTCATTCGATGCTTTGCTTTCATCTAGACTAACCACTAAACGAACTTCTTCTTTTACATTAGCCAGATATTGTTTGAGTTGTTGTTGGATCGCTTGGTCTAACATAGTTGTTACTACCTTAATTAAAACTAAAAAGTGGTTACTGTAGATAAAACCTGAGGGGGAGAGAGCAAATCAGGCAGAAGGTCGTCAAGGTATCTAACCTGAAGTGCTCTCTAATTCAGTTCTAATCAGAAAAAGGAAATCGGGAACTGATTAGAACTTAAATTTCAGTGGCTTAGATTTTGCCAACTAGGTCTAGTGATGGAGCTAGTGTCTCTTCACCTTCTTTCCATTTAGCTGGGCAAACTTCGCCTGGGTGCGCTGCTACGTATTGAGCTGCTTTCACTTTGCGTAGTAGGTCTTCTGCGTCACGACCGATACCTTCAGCAGTGATTTCCATTGCTTGGATAGTACCTTCTGGGTCGATTAGGAACGTTGCACGGTCTGCAAGACCTTGACCTTCACGCATCACACCGAAGTTGTTTGTGATGTTGCCTGTTTGGTCGCCAAGCATGTAGTACTGAATCTTACCGATTGTGTCTGAGCTGTCGTGCCATGCTTTGTGAGTGAAGTGTGTGTCAGTTGATACTGAATAAACTTCTACGCCACGTTTTTGTAGCTCTTCGTAGTGGTCTGCTAGGTCGCCCAGTTCTGTTGGACATACAAACGTAAAGTCTGCTGGGTAGAAGAAGAATACTGCCCATTTACCTAGAACGTCTTGTTCTGTTACTTCAACGAATTCGCCGTTTTTGTACGCTGTAGCTGCAAATGGTTTGATTTGAGTATTAATCATAATTTACTTTCCTTTGAATGTTTTAAGCTGAGCTGTTGTTGCTTTCGGAAAGTATATTCTCATCGGAGTGTGTTTAAGGAAAATCGCTTGTAACTATCCTATTGATAGCCATTTCCTATTTCACTTGATAGGGAAATCCGATGTAAGTGAGTTTGCTTTGATAGGTTTTATTGAAGATGAACGCAGATTAGCAATAGAGAATACCGATGATTACTTTGAGTAGATCTTCTAGCTAAGATCGAAAGAGCCTGCATCTCGGCAGGCTCTTTCTAATGGGAAATAGGGAAGTGGATGCTTCTATCTTGTTAGCTCAGATTGTCGAGCACTTTGCCACACAACTTCTTCAGCATGATCATTTCATCTAGCTCTAAGGTGATTTTACACATCATGGCGTTTGGCACTGACTTGGCTTGTTCCTTAAGATCACGACCTTGTTCTGTTAGGTTGAGTACGCGAACACGCTCATCGGTTTCACTGCGACCACGCTCTACATAGCCTTTTGCTTCTAAGCGTTTAAGTAGCGGTGTGAGTGTGCCTGAGTCCAAATGCAGTTGTGACCCCAACTCTTTCACGCTGGCACCGTCTTTTTCCCACAGCACCATCATCACTAAGTACTGCGAATAAGTCAGATCAAGCTCGTCCAGCAACGGGCGGTACGCTCGGATCACTGAATTTGCTGCGCTGTAGAGCGGGAAGCAAACTTGGTTTTCGAGTAAGAGTTTATCGTCGTCGGTCATGGTGTTGTCGGTGTAACACTGGCTCATTGGCGTTGCCTACCTGCTCACAGAGAAAGAGAGTTATAAAATAAATTGTGCACAATATAGTTGCAAACGATCTTTACTTCGATATAAGATTGCAGGCAATTAAATTGTGCGCAACTTAAATTAAGAAGGACACTCGCATGACTACTCTATACAAAACTCAAGCTACTGCTTTGGCTGGTCGTAATGGTCAAGTAAAAACAGATGACGGTCTTCTCGATCTAGAGCTGTCATACCCGAAGGAAATGGGCGGCACAGGTGCAGCAACTAACCCAGAACAGCTGTTCGCAGCGGGCTATTCGGCATGTTTCTCTAACGCGATTTTGCACGTAGCACGTGAAGGTAAAGTAAACCTGAAAAGTGCACCTGTAACAGCGGAAGTGGGCATCGGTCCGAACGATAACGGTGGCTTTGCACTAACAGTGAGCCTAGCGGTAGAGCTAGACATGCCACAAGAACAAGCGCTAGATCTAACGCGCATTGCACACCAAGTTTGCCCATATTCAAACGCAGTTCGTGGCAACATTGATGTGGCAGTAACGGTAAACGGCGAAGCAATTTAAGCGGTTTCAACCACTGCACAAAGACAAGAAAGCCTGCAAGTACGCAGGCTTTTTCTATATTTGAAGTAGGAGTCTAAATTTAAACTTAATTTAGTTTGTTCGAAATGCACAGGTATAGTTGGCAAGATTAGGTCAAAATCTACACGAAAAATAGAATGTGATTAGCACTTTCTATTGATTCAAATATTTCGGTCAAACCTGCAGTATAGCTCGGCTGGTTTCGCTTGTTGTTACACCAGCGAGGTTGCCGATAGGAGTCATGTGATGAGCACTGAAACGGTAAGTTATCTAAAAAAGAATGCTGCGAAGCTTGAACTGGATGAACCAATGACGATTACGCAAAATGGTAAGCCTGTTTATGTCGTTGAGTCTTATGAAGAACGTCAGAAGCGCGATGAAGCCATTGCTTTAATGAAGTTTGTTAGCTTTGCTCAAAATGATGTTTCGAATGAACGTGTAAAGTCATCAGAAGATATGAAGAGCACGTTAGCAGCACTCAAAGATTGAGTTTGATACGAGCATGGAAGCAAAAGTTCTCTATACACAAACCTTTGAAAATACGGCTGTTCAGAGTATTAACTATTTTTCGAACTGGAGCGCTCGCAACGATGTGATTGATAGATTAATTGCGGTGCAGCAGAGGTTTGAACACAACGTTTTGAATAACCCGTCTATCTATCTCCCTTGTTATGAACTGACAACAATCGGTGTTTACGACATCCGGCAGTTTAGCTTTGATGGATTCAAACTGCTTTACCGAATTGGTGACAAAAATACTATCTATGCTCTCGTGATTCTGAGTGACAAACAAAACCTACAAAACGCATTGATTGACCACTGCATCATGTTCAAATGATTCTATGAGAGACCGCATTAACGCGGTCTCTTTTGCTTTCTGGCTCTAGTGTATTAACGCGACTCTAGCGGGTAAGAGCGGTAGCTCCACATGCCGTAAGTACGCAGTGCATCGCGGTAGATACCAAGCAGCTCGCTATCGCTGGCTTTGGCTAAGTCTTTCAGTGGCTTGTCTGGGTAGCTTACGGTGTCAAAAGTGATGCCTTGTGGGCCAGTTTGCCAGCTTGCGATTTCAAACAAGGTTTGACCACGGCGCACATGGCTCGCTGAGCTGATGATGGTCGCGTGCTTGATGTTATGACGTGCCAATGCGTAGCTGCTGAATAGGGCGTTACCTACCGTGCTGGTGGCGTAGTTTTCTTCAATGATGCGATCTTTGCTGATGCCTTTTTCAATCAGCCAATCTGCCATTAATTTGCCTTCGGTTTTGTGGTTCTTCGGTACACCACCCGTCAACACGATCAACGCGTCTGGGTTTACTTTCGCCATTGCTAGCGTGGTTTCCAGACGCTCAACCAAGATTTGATGCATTGAACCATCTGGGTTCAGCGCGTATCCCAACGTGACTATAGCGCCTTTGTCATCCAGTTTGCCTTTATCGGCTTTCTCTTTTAGTGGCGTTGCAAGTACGCGGTCTACGGTGTCGAAGATGCGTTGGATATCTGCCGCTTTACCTGCATTGAGCTTCATGAGCGTCGCCATGTGTTTCGCTGATTCTGCTTGGTTGCCCTCAAAGCGTTGCCATACCGCTAAGTAAGCGTGCAAATCCACATCGTCTGGTGCGACAGAAAGAGCTTGTTCAAATAGTTCAATCGCGCGGTCTGCATTCTTGTTGTAGATCTGTGCGTTTGCCGCAGAAATCAGTAGGTCAGTGCGGTACGGCTCAAGTTTGTAGGCTTCTAGTAAGCGGTCGGTAACAATCTCCATGTTGCTCGGCATTTTGGCGGTAAAACCCGCATGCGAGATACGCGCAGGGGATTTGAATGCTTGTACCGCGTCATTCAGCAGTTGGTCGACAACCTGACGTTTGGTGACGATCTGTGAGTAGTCGGCGGAAGATTGGATAGCAGCATCGTTAGCCGCGATAGAGTATGGGGCAGCAGTCAGCGCAATTACGCTACCAAGAGCAATGGCAAGTAAGTTCTTCTTCATGGAATGTCCTAGAGGTGCTGTAGTACCTAGTTTTTATTGTGCCTAGCGTTGTAGGTCGAACGGGGTCGATGGAATTTTTTCAGTCTAGGTTCGCTTCATGAATAATCTGTGAAATGAATCCCAACTCAGCCGAGCAAATGAACGCGCGTGGTCAAAACGCGAAGTAGGATCACGAAAATACTGAGGTATTCGTTCGTGTTCTAAGTAATTGGATTAAAAGATAAACAGCGTTTGGAAGAACGGATTTAAGCAACCAGAGTAAGAAATGAAAAAGCCTGCAACGATGCAGGCTTTTGGTTTATTTGATGGCAGTGCAGAAGCTAACGTCTGCATGGTGCGTTTGTGGGTCAAAGCTGTGGTAAAGTTCAAAGCAAGGACGATCGTCGTTCTCAATACCGGATTCAATCACTTTGCTCATGACATCATCCCACGCTTTTGAGTATTGGCTCGGGTCAGTAATGTGCTGGCGCATCACGGCATATTGACCGCCGGGGAAGTCTTGCAGTTCAATGCCTTTCGGAACTTCGGTATCTTCTGGCACCATCAAGCAGATATCAGTACGGCACTTCTCGTCTGGCGTGATTTCTGGGTTGTCATGGTAGATGAAGATGCAGGTATTGCCTGCCAAACCTTTCATTCCTGCCCATTGATACAGGCGACCTGATGGCTCTTCATAGCCTTGGCCGTAAGGGCCGTTTACACGAATGTAAGCCAGTTTTGCTTTTTCAAAGTTTTGCGTTTCCATTGTCGTGCTCCATTTGGTGAGTTCAGAGCCAGTATATGAATCGCTTGGTGTTACTTCGTTTCCATTCTTGCGCAACGTGTGTCCAATCTTGCTGTTTCGTGCTAATTCAGAAAATTGCTGATAGTTTTCGCAGTCACGAAAGGCTGTAGGTGTGACGCCATAATGTTGTTTGAAGGCTTTGGCTAAGCTCTGTGAGCTAGAAAATCCGTACTCTAGGGCAATGTTCAATACCGGTTGCTTGGATTTGAACAAGTCATCGGCGGCGGCTTCTAGACGTAAACGTCGAATGAAGTCGGCCAGTGTTTCGCCTTGCACGGCTTTGAAGGTGCGATGAAAGTGATAAGGGGAAAGGTTCGCCAGCGCGGCCACTTCTGGTAGGTTGAGCGGTTCATTAAAGTGTTGTTCTAAATAACGAATCACAGGAACCAGTCGTTGGTGGTAGTCGACGCGCATCGGGGGATTTCCTTGTTCTTTTCAGCTTGTATTCTCTGCTCAAAGCCTACCGCAATCCAACAAGCTTGCAAGGGAGCAGGGTGAGAAATGCGTGGCGAGATGCGCGTCAATCAGTCACACTCAACGAGCTGGTGTTTAAGCAAAAACGTTGCGCTTATTATCTTTACTAACCGCTAGGACAATCATGATCGCTTGGAAACAGTCTCTGCCAGAGTACGAATGGCTTATTCATCAAATTTGGTACTTGGAAGTGCCAGAGGGTGAAGTCATTGACCCCAAGCCGCACCTTATTCCAAACCCGCGTGCTCACTTACTCTTTACGCCATCAGAGCAAGACTACAGTTACGATACGGGAGACACAAAGCTTGCTGGCAAAGGCTGCCACTTATTAACGGCTAACGAACATTTGCTGCTGTTGGAAGATACGGCTCCCATCAAGCGTATTGGTATCACCTTTCGTCCAGAGGGTTTGTATGCCATTGAATCACGGTTTAGTGATGCATCCCAAGTTGCAGCAATTAACCAATGCGAATGGTTTGATTGGCTCAACGCGGCGTTTGATGAGCGCTTTCAACAGGGGTTATGGCTGCTAGAGTTGCAAGATTCACCGCAATGTTTGCTGAACTACATCAAACAACATCTAGATTCGTTAGATATCGAACCTTGTTGCACCAAACCGTTTTTGGCGTCACAAAAAGCGGTGTCCGTGATGGATGCTCAAGCGCTACGCTCACCTGAGTTAGCGATGGATATTGATGAGATAGCCAAACAGTGCGCCTGCTCTCGAAGAACGCTTGAGCGCAGTTTCAAACAAGTGGTGGGGTTGAGCGTTAAGCAGTATCAACAAATGGCACGTCTGGAGCAGATGATTTTGACCCTCTACAAGCAACAAGAGGCGATTGATTGGGCGAGCTTCTCCCAGCAATTTGGTTTCAGTGACCAATCGCATTTAATTCGTACCCTCAAACAGCAGCTAAGAAAAACGCCGAGCAAATACTTGAAAAAGCGCGACTTAACCATCGATATCTATGGCGACTTTGAGTCGTAATTCATTGCTAATCAGCCCGAAAGTTGTCGCAAAAATCCAATTTTTCTCTTATCCGCTGAGCTACTATTTTCAGCAGATAACGAGGTAACACATGTCATATCAAAAACTAAAACAAGGCGAAGCCATCCCATTTAACGAATCGTTGACTATCCAACTGATTCAAGGCTCTGATCTACAAGATATTATCGAGATGTTGAACGATGATAAGGTCAATCAGTATCTGTTCTTCGCACCTGCTGACAACAGCCTATATGAGGGTTTCTTTGGCCCTATTATTGAAAATACGGCACAAGCGATTAAAGACAGTGTTTGGCCAGATAGCCCAACGTTCGTGATTCGTGACCAACAAGGCCAGTACATGGGAATGTGTGCAGTGACCGCAGTGATGTTCTTAACTGGCAACTACGAAGTAGGTTATCAATTACCAACTTGTGCATGGGGTAAAGGCGTTGCGACTCGCGCTTGCCAAATGATGACCGACATTGGCTTTACTGAGCTAAACGCCCATAAAGTCAGTGCCGATTGCTACGCTTCTAATGCTGGTTCTTACAAGACGTTAGAGAAAAATGGTTTTACTCAAGAAGGCCGTCAGAAAGACTACTACAAACGAGAGCATGGCTTCGACGACAAGCTTTACTACGGCATGACAGCAGAACAATTCGCGTCTTTAAATCGCTAATAATTAGCTGACAGAAAAGTAGTCAACAACAAAGTAGGAACAAAAAAGGCCGTTAACCCACATGCTCGGGTTAACGGCCTTTTCTATATTCAGCGCTAAATGATTAAGACTTAGTTGCCTTGGTTTTGGCTTTGAAGCTTCTCTTTTGCTTCTTCAACCTTTGAGAAATCCAATCCCAACTCGTCTACGGCTTCTTTGATTAGCGCAGGGTTTTGCATCACTTGCGCCATCAGCATTTGTAGCTTCTCTTGTGGCAGACCTAGTTGGCTGATGGTTGCCATTGCTGCGAGCGGGTTTTGCGTCAGAGTCTGGAAGATTTCGTTGATCTGTTCATCGCTGATGTTGTTCTCTTTCAGCAAGGCGATAATTGGGTTCATCATATTTCCTTTCAATCAGTGTATGACTTGGTTGCCAGTATTTGTTCTAGCAGAATAATTGGGGCTCCCGCGCAATATTTCAATACCCTGTTAGCTCCATATAACCTGTCCCAGAATGAGAGCCCTCAATACGTACTGGGCCTTCCCAATAAAGCACAGAAAGCGGCATTTTCGCGTTCGGGTTGAGTGCAGAAACGGTAAGCTCGATTTGCTGCTTAGGAATCGACACCTGCCACTGGGTTGGATACTTTCGCCCTTGGATTTCTGTTTGATTGGTTGCCTCTAACTGAATGTCTTTCTGTGGGATAGCGATGCCAGAACCATCTTGCTGCATCAGCCTTGCACTGGAGTAACTGGATGATCCGGTTTTAGAATCACGCAATTGGAACACCACCAAGTTGGTGTCGTCACTCAACCTTAGGGCAAACCAGTCCCAGCCTTGTTGTGAGTCGAGTAAGAATTGCGAGCTCCACTCTCGGTCTATCCAACCTTTGCCCGACACTTGATGGGTTTCGCCGTCGATCGTGACCTCACCGGACACATCAATAAACGGTTGGCTGTAGTAATACGAAGCCACCTGACCATCGGCGCTTTTGGTGCTGTAACCTTGCTCGCCTTGCTTTTGATAAGGTGCGCTGCTGGTAAGCGTCAGCGAATAGCCAAACTGTTTGGAGTTCGCCTTCAATGTGGCAGGGAAGAGATCGGTGGTTGAAGAAGTCCACTGCCAATCATCGAGGTAAACCCGAAATGGTGAAGAATCAACGCCGGCGAGAGAGGCTTGATCGCGCGACCATTTTTCATCGGCGTAGTGTTTGTCTGCGGTCGTCACTGCGCTATGCGCCATGTAGATTTGCTGAGTTTGCCATTCGGTTTTCTTTACGCCATCTTCGCCAGTTGGCGGCGCAGCAGCAAAGCGAAATTGTGTCCACTGGACGCCAAGTGGGTTGCCATCTTCATCAATTAAGTTAGCGGTTAAGTACCACCATTCATGACGAAAATTCGGGTGCGCTTGATGGTCTGCCGGGAAGGTGAGTTCATTCCCTTTTTCTACGGGGGTGAATAGGTTGCTCTCGCTTTGCGTATATCCACTGCCCAGCAACGTGCCCATATTTTGTTGTTGGGGATCTTCACAACCGAACAGGAATAAGCTGCTTATGAGTAGAGTAAGTTTGCTTGCCAATCGAACCATCACAACACCTCGCTTTGCAAACTGGATACGACAGGCTTACTGACCAATCGCCACAGCGGAATCAAGGTTGCGATCACTGCCACTAAGATGGTGATCGCCGCAATGCTGAGGGCGTCACTCCAATTCCACAGATAATTTAAGCTCCAACCAAAAGCGCGTAAGGTGACGATGTCTGTCAGCACGTAACCCACCATGGCTCCGAGGGGCAGGGCGATAACCAGAGTAAAACTGACCAAAGCGACGATCTGTCCGACCACCATGGTCATTAATTTACGACGACTAACGCCAAGTGCATACAGCCTTGCAATGGCGGCTTTGCGCGCGTCGAGCAACATAAAACAAGCACTGAACAGACCAATTACCGCGACCATCAAAGTTACGCCGTTGAGTGCGCGCGTAATGGCGAAGGTCTGCGAGAAAATATCCAACGCGATGGATTTGATTTGCGCCTGATCGTAGAGCTGACTTGGGTGCAGATTCAATTGCTCGCGCAGTTGCTCGTATACGATTTGTGGGTCACCTGAGACTTTAATGCCAAGGCTTGTTGGCAGGTCGGTAAAGCCGCTCTCTTGCCATAATTTGGGAGCCAATAACACTTCACCATTGGGTGAGCCGTAATCATGGAATATCGCACCCACAAGCAGGTTCTTATTTGGAACGGCATCAAGCGTGAGCTCGCTACCCAGTGATAAACCCAGTTTGACCGCGGTTGGTTCACTGATCGCGACTGACTCACCTTGGTAAAAACGCTGCCAGAAGTTCTCCAAATGCGATTTGAACACCATGGTTTGCTCTAAGGTGTCTTTGTCTTTGGTACCAAGCAAAATCGGTAAGCCTTGCAGGTTATCGTCGACATAGTATTGCTTGTAGACGGTCTCAACATTGTCAAACTGCTCTAACGCGTGCTCTATATCAGCGATTTCTCCTTGCGCAGGACTGACGTAAATATCGGCGTGCAGCCTTTGTTCTAACCACTGTTTTAGGGTGGACTCGAAGCTACCCACTAGCGTGTTCATCCCCATATTGGCAGTAACGGCGAGTAGCAGCGCCATCATGGCGAGAGAAAGCGGAGAAATCAGCTCGCGCAGCTCAGCAAACAGATACTGCATCAAACCGGAAGTGGTGCGTTTTTCACACCAATTGGCTAAGACGCTGAGTGTTTTAGGTAGATACAAAGGAATCGACACCACAAGCACGCCGAGCCACGCCATGGTAAAGCGATGATGCTCACTCAGCCATAACCCTGCGAGTGCGAGAGCCGTCAACGCAGCACCTATCACGAACAATTGGTTTTCGTTAGAGGCTTCCGGCGCTTGATAAAATCCGCCATGAGAGGAAAGCGGCTGGCGCACTCGCTGTTTAAAGTGCTGCCAACATGCCAATAGGGTTGCGGTTAACGTGAGTAGAAGGGCTTGCGCCCACCATTGCCACTGCCAAGTGCCGGGCAGCAGTGTCGCGCCATAAAGTTGTTCTAGAGTCAGTGCCACGGTCGGATGTAACCAGTGGCTAAGCTGCATGCCCAATACAAAACCGAGGGAAGCGCCGATGGTAACGAGAATAGTGAGTTCAACTAACAGCGCAGAGAACACAATGCTCGGCGCAACACCCGCTTGTTGAATTTGCACTAACAGCCGATTGCGTTTAAGCAAGCTGTACTTTACGCCGTTGTAAGCGATGAACAGCCCGACTAAAAACGCGAGTAAGCTCATTGCCGTGAGGTTGAGGTGAAAGCTGTCGGTCAGCGAACCAAGGTCGGTACTTTGATTATTGGCAATCCATTGTCCTTGCTCACCAATAAGGTTCTGCCAATTTGCTTGCGTGTCTTTATTCCCTTTATCACCCGAATGGAAAACCGCAATGTAACTGAGCTGTCCTTGTTTATTGAGCAGTTGCTGGGCAAAGCCAATGTCCATCAACATTCGGCTACCTAACTGCCATTCGTCAGGTAGCACCACCACTTGGGTTGGAATGTCGTCCAGAGTTAGGGTTTCTACCTCTCCTAAGTTTTGATGTTGAGATTGGCTCATCATCACGATTGGCTTGCCGGCTAAAAGCTCAGGCAAAGGTAAAGCACTATCGAACAAAGACACGTTCTGTTCACTATCTGATGAATAGCGAGAACGTGAAGAGATAGCGGCAATCAACTCGCTACCTTGTACTGACCAGCGTCGACCTTGTTCGTCTCTCACTCGCCCTTCGATTACAGGTAGCGCTGTACTGAGTCCGTTTTGTCTAAGGGTGAAGTAGAGCGATTCGGGCAGGTAGTTTTGCCCTGCTGGTGGAATAATTACGTTCTGAGCTTGTGCGCTAAGCTGCTCGGTAGACTCCGCATAACTGCGCTTGGCATTGAGGTTGATGGCTTGCACCGCAACAAACAAGGTCACAGCCAACACGATACCGATCAGAATTGCGGCGGCTTGCAGTGGCGCCTGCCGATAGTGCGCTGCAAACAGATTCAGGGCGAGTCGAGTATGAGTGAATCTGTTGTTTGATGGCTTAGTTTGCTTCATGGTGAAGCTCATGTTTGTTTACTTGATGGCTGTTCTGTAGCTGACTGTTATCCAATCGCAGCCGTGCTTTCATAAATTCAGCGCATTCATGGCTGTGGGTCACCAAGAGCACGGCGGTATTGCCTTGGGTGGTGATTTCACTCAGCAGTTTCATCACTTCTAACCCTGCTTTTTGGTCAAGGTTACCTGTGGGTTCATCAGCAAGTAGCAGTTTAGGTTTGTGTGCTAAGGCGCGCGCAATAGCGGCTCGTTGTTGTTGACCACCGGAAAGGGTAAAAACATGTCTATCGAGCAGTTGGCTGATGCCCAGAGTCTCGACCAAATAATCGCACCAGTCGTTCCATTTCTGCTGATTCAAATGCAGAGGGAAGGCGATGTTTTGCTGCACGTTGAGCGGCGTTAATAGATTGAATTGCTGAAAGATAACACCGAGTTTTTGGTGTCGAAATTGGCTCCATTGTGGGTCTTTCCAAGCCGCTGTGTTATCGCCATCTAACCACAACTCACCTTCGGAAAGTGGCTCAAAGCCAGCGATGACATTGAGTAAAGTACTTTTGCCGCTACCACTTGCGCCCGTTAGCGCAACACTCGCTCCTGTGTTCAACGTAAAGTCGACGCCTTCTAACACGCGATGTGTTTCTTTGCCATCAACAAAGCTTTTGCTGGCGTGTTTGAGTGTGACAAGTGGGCTTTCCATTTCCTCTCCCTGTATTCAAAAGGTGTCGTTTCTTTTGGCAATCACTATTGCAGTTAGTTCTCTAGAAACTTTAGACAACAATTAGATAAAAACAGCGATTTACATCGAGTTTAGGGTCTGTTGACCTTTCGAGCTGATTTTTGCAGCGAATTGTTGGGTGTTTGTGCAAGGCAGAAGCTTTGATGTGTAGTTAGCCTACATGAAAAAGCTGATAACGCAGGAGAAATGAACAACAAACGCTGCCCAAAGGGTTCGGCTAAAATCGTTCTATGCTTTGTTAAGGAGTATTTACTTAGAATGCTAGGCTACACACTCCTTGCCTCGCCTAAAACGATTTTATCTCGAACAAAACTTAATCTCGAAAGATAAACAGACCCTGCTTTGTACTGAAAAGAAGAGGGAAGAGATTAAATGAGGAAGGGATATGACAGACATTAAAAAAGCCCGAGTCAGACTCGAGCTTTCAAAGATATTCAGCGTGGTCAGCTTACACGTAGTACGCTTCAACTTCGCCTTTAAGCTTGATTAGCATTGGGTTACCGAAACGGTCTTTTGCTTTAGGAGAAGCAATTTTTACCCAACCTTCGCTGATGCAGTATTCTTCTACGTCAGTACGCTCTTGGCCGTTGATACGAATACCGATTTGGTGCTCGAAGCATTCTTTGATGAAGAATGGGCTACGTGGGTTACCCGCTAGGCGATCTGGTAGAGCTGGTTTAGCTGTATCTGTCATGTTTGTGACCTAAATTCCGTAAAAAGTGCGCTATTGTAGTCAGTGCACTGTGTGTGTTCAAGATATGTTGAGAGTCGATGCGTTGTTTAACTTTCAAGTACCGCCTATAACCCCTTTAAATACTGCGCGTTGGCTGTCGGTTGAATCATGGGATGCAGCGTTTGGATGGCTTGTTCGCTGTACTCTGCAAGTAGAGCTAAGAACGCGTCAATCAACTCAGGTTTGCTTGCTGAGACTTTCGTTTCGGTCTGGATATCACGCAGATCGATCAACACATCAGTACACAATTGCGGCAGATCGTGCAGCACTTGCAGGTTTAAGACGTTGTACTCGCTGTAGATTGAATTGTGACTGCCTTTTTGTTTTTGCACCACATACGGATTGTCTTTTAAGTTGATGATAGACGTACGTTTATCACAGCGTTTCAAACAACCTTTGTTGACCTTAATCTTGCGGCATCCTTCGGTTTGTTGGAACAAACATTGGCGGCTCGTGAGTAGGGTATTTGGATGATAAATGCTGTAGAAGCAGCGCATGTTTTGCGGGCGCTTGATATGGCGCATCTGCTTCATATTCAGCTCGTTAGAAACAAACGCGCCACTTGCCGCGACCTCGTCTTGAAGGCATTTAAACGCGTATGAGTTCACCGTGTTCATTTGTGGGCCTGCCACCCAGTCTAAGCCGAGCTCTTTTGCGATCATGCCGACGCCTGAGTTGTTGGTGATCAACAACTCAGGTTGGATGGTTTCCAAAAATACGCGCACGGCGTGGTAGTCTTCGCCAATCAAAATGGCTGGGAACCAAGGTTTGAGCATTGGATTGGCTTGGAACAATTCAATCATCGCGCTCAGTTCACCAGACAATCCCATTGGCAGTTGATAGTAAACATCAATGTCGCGGTATTCGCACAGCATGGCTTCTTGTGCTGACGAGATCAGAACCGATAATTTTGGCGCACCTTGGCGAGGTTCTGGTTGAGGTAATGCTGGCAGAGTTGGCACATCAATCGACCCTTTCAAGCTGCTGCCGGATACTTGTGTCGAAGCGACATCGAACGACTTGGTTTGCTCTGCCACTTTCTCAATGATCGCGGTTTTGTCGTCGTAGAGTTTCTTTTTCACCGCTTGCACATCATCAGCAGACTGGCATTGATAAACCTTCGAAAAATGCTTTACAGCGTGGTCGCGCGGGTTGTCGATGTACATCGCCTTGCCGAAATCACCTTGCAAAAATGCGTTGGAGAAATCACGGTTGAACACCGTGTACAACTCGGTTGTGTCTTCAGAGAGTTCCAAACCCTCGCACAAGCGATCGATTTGCTGGCGCCAATTGTCGACCACGGTATAGACGTAGTGCGATTTCTTGATTCGTCCTTCCACTTTTAATGAATACACGCCAGCATCGGCAAGCGCTTCCAAGTCCCCAAAGGCGGAATTGTCTTTCATATTGAGTGGGTAGTTGTTGCCCGTTTTGGTCGTTTCGTACTGTTCGCGACAAGGTTGGCTGCAGCGTCCACGGTTACCTGATGCACCATTGCGAGCGGAACTGATATAGCAAATTCCGGAGAATCCGATGCAGTATGAGCCGTGGACAAACACTTCCATCATTACGTTGTGCTCGCGACCAAATTGCGCCAGATGTTTTATTTCATCGATGTTAAGTTCGCGAGATAGATTTACTCGGCTTGCGGTGAGCTGGTTGAGAAAGAGGATCTGGCCTTCGTTATGCGTGTTCAGTTGCGTTGAAGCGTGCACATCCAAATCGGGAAAGTGATGTTTGAGAATGTAGGCCAGACCGAGATCTTGCACGATCACGCCATCGATTTTGGTGGTGTTCAGTTGGCTGAGTAAGCGAACAATCGCCGGAATTTCACTTTCTAAAATCAGCACATTCAACGTTAGGAAAATCTTACAGCTGTGCTGGTGGGCTAACGTTAACACGCCATTTAAGTTATCTAAGGTGAGGTTAGTCGCTCGGTTACGAGCATTAAAGCGGTCGAGCCCACAGTAAATTGCATCGGCGCCAGCGGCAATGGCGGCTTTGATGGAATCTAAATCGCCACCGGGTGCCAATAACTCAAATTGATCGCGTGTCACTACTTTTCTCTTTCTTACTAAAATAGGCTGCAAATGTTACGTATTTCACGCTTTTGATGCTCAGCTAGTTAACGCTTTATTAATCTGAATCAATTAATCCGTGTTACACGGTCGACTCTTGAGTGGGTAGAGTGCAATTCGCGATAGCGGAATCTGACTTCTATAGTTTTCCTACACTTGGTTTTTCTATATTTAGTTTTCTACTCAGAGAGAGGAAGGGACGACAAATGAAAAAAGTAATGATGGGGTTGGTAGTGGCGTTGGCGTCATTGAGTACGTTGGCTGGGGAGGGTGTGGTAACCGTTGCGAGCACGCATTCAGCAAAAGATACGGCGGATAAATTTGTCGCTATCGCGCAAGAAAAAGGGTTGAACGTCTTTGCGCGCATTAACCATCAAGAGAACGCCGTGAAAGTCGATATGACGTTGCGACCAACTGAAGTTATCGTGTTTGGGAACCCTAAAGTGGGCACACCACTGATGATCTGTGCGCAGGAGGTGGCGCTCGATTTGTCGAGTAGACGACACCTGTTACCAAGTGTCGCCCCTCTAAGAACCCAGCGTGCAACTTTCACCGCACTAGGCT